>NZ_JAQMTI010000241.1:0-10389 GCF_028329225.1 Sphaerospermopsis kisseleviana CS-549
AAATCAGTGCAGGATTTTTCAGGGGCATACTCCTAAAAGCGTGCATTTTCCGGGTGAAATTTCAAAGAATTGGTTACTAACAGATCACCCAAACTCTTGCCTATTCCCTATTCCCTATTCCCTGCCTTAACGAAGAGACTTTTTCAGCAAACCCTAAATAGGTGATTGGTGATTGGGAAAATACAAATAATTTCCTCTGCTTCCCAGTTTCTGCCCCAGTCCCTAGTCACCAGTCCCCAACAACCAAAATTCCAAAATAGCTTTTGCCTGTAGACATTACTGTTATTGACTTAAAATCAGCACTTGTCGCATTTTACGCATATTTTCTGGTAATTCCAAGTTCATTGCTTGTTGAATAAAAATTGAGGGGATGGGAATATTCGGTGTTGCTTGCACTGTATAGGCTAACAAAGTTCCATTTCCCATGTCTTTAAGTTCTAAGTTGGCATGGAAATCTTCAAATGTCCCTTTTTCCATGCGAAATTGTATTTGCTGTCCTAAGACTTCAACAACGCTGAGATAAATTTCTACTTGGGCAGTGAAAAATAAAAATGCTTTCTGTGCTGTTTGATATAGGCGCTTGACATCACCCTTGGTTATGATCTCGCTTTTGGTGATGTCAGGGAAATATTGCACCCAACGGGGATAATCTGTAATCTGCTGCCAAACGTTGGACCGAACTAAGGGTAAGTACATCCAAGCTGTGACAGCACCACCCCAGAGAGTATGCGATCGCGTTTGTAGCAAAATTTCACCTTGGATCAGTGACTTTTGTTTGTCTGGACTCCACAACATATCTAACCCTTTAGAACCTTGAATAGTTGATGATATATCAGATACAGACATAGTGTTTTTCTCTACCCCTCAAACAATATTTATTAACCAAAAACTGAATCAAACATTTAAATCTTCTAAAAAACCAGAGTTTGAAAGTTTCAACCAAGAAATTTCAGGATTTAAACCTACTCATTTTTAATTACAGTTCATTTTATTGATTTTCTGGATATAATTTGATGGAAGTTGATTCTATCTACAAACTCTTGCACCCTGTATTTAAATCTACCTGTTTGGCAGAAATGACTTACAGTATCATTTTTTCTCTCTTTCCCATTCTCTATTTCCTACCCAAAGAGATATGAACCTGCAACAAGCAAACGTGATATAATTTTAATTGAAAATGTAATTTTTGCTGAAATTGCCAGAAAAGTCCAGTGAATCAATCTTCATTAAATCGCAAATTAACTCAAATCTTAGGTATCCTTCTTGGTATGGGAATAGCCTTATGGATACTCAGAGGCTTGGGTATTCTCACTTTTATTCCTGGTGGTGTGATTTGGCTATTGTTGTTTGGGGCGTTGGGGTTAGGCATTTTCAGTTATTTTCAACGCAGATTATGGCGTTTTTAAGATCCGTCCTCAGCAATAAGCAAGTAAATATAGATTGATAAGCTGTTACACAGCTAAATTGTATAATCCTAATATTCTGAACTCTTGTTTAACAGGCAAGATGCCTGTTCCACTTATACAAATTAAATGCACAACAGCTTATCAAAATATAAATATAGTGATAAATATAGTGATCCGATTTGATTCATGAATTTTTCGTAGATGTGGGGAACAGGGAACACTTCGACAAGCTCAGTGCATCGCAGGGAACAGGAAACAGGGAACAGGAAAGAAGGCTTTCAGTATGTACGGAGTTCTGTTCAAAAATCAAATAGGAGTCCTATATATGGAATACTATGGAATAGTGTAAAGCTGAACTAATTAGTTATTAGGACGCACAACCATGAAAAAATATATATGTACGGTCTGCGGCTATATCTATGATCCAGAGGTAGGTGATCCTGATGGTGGCATAGAACCAGGAACAGTTTTTGAAGATATCCCAGAAGACTGGGTTTGTCCTGTTTGCGGTGCGGCAAAAGAGGATTTTACACTTTTTGAAGAATAAAGCTAACAGCCTTCCTGTAAAGTAAGATTATTGAAAGATTTTTAAAGTTGTTACCCTTGCAAATTGTAGTTATTGGTGGTGGGGCGGCGGGTTTTTTTGGTGCGATCACCGCAGGTGCTGCGCTCCGCGCAATCGCTTGTGCTGAAGCTAACCCCCAAGCCCAAGTTACTTTAATTGAAGCCAGTCGTAAACCCCTGGCTAAAGTTCTCATTTCTGGTGGGGGACGCTGTAACGTTACTCATGCTTGTTTTACTCCTGAAGAGTTGGTGCAAAATTACCCCAGAGGTGGTAAAGCTTTGCGGGGTGCTTTTACTCGTTTCCAACCTCTTGACACCGTAGCTTGGTTTGCGGCTCATGGTGTAAATTTGAAAACTGAAGCTGATGGGCGGATGTTTCCCATTACAGATCGTTCGGAAACTATTGTAGAATGTTTGATTAAAGCTGCTTTTAATGCTGGGCTAGAACTGAGTATTGGTACTCCTGTAATTTCTGTGAACCGAAAAAACGAGGGTTTTGAAGTTATTTTCAAGTCGGGAGAAACGAAATATTGCGATCGCTTACTTTTAGCTACTGGTAGCAGTTTAATAGGTTATAAAATCGCTAGAGAGTTAGGTCATCACATCGAAACCCCTGTTCCCTCTTTATTTACTTTTAACATTGCTGATCCAAAATTACGAACATTGGCAGGAATTAGCGTTAATCCTGTTAATCTGCGTTTATCAATTGCAGATAAAAAACCTTTACAACAAACAGGACCTTTGTTAATCACTCATTGGGGTATCAGTGGACCTGCGGTACTGAAACTTTCCGCTTGGGGTGCAAGAATACTGCATGAAAATCGCTATCAATGCAAATTATACATTAATTGGTTGCCCAACTTGCCACAAGAGGAAGTGAGACAAAGGCTTTTAGCGGTAAAACAGGAATGGGGCAAAAAAGCGATCGCCCTCCATCGTGGTGTTGACTTACCCCATCGACTGTGGCAATATCTAATTAGCCGTATAAGTATTACTACTGAAGACCGTTGGGCAGAAATATCTAACAAAACCTTAAATCAGTTAGTTCAAGAAATATCTCAGGGAGAATACTTAATTAATGGTAAAGGAGTTTTCAAAGAAGAATTTGTCACCTGTGGGGGTGTCAACATCAAGGAGGTTAACTTTAAAACAATGGAAAGTAAGCTAGTTCCGGGTTTATACTTTGCTGGGGAAATATTGGATATTGATGGTATAACTGGTGGTTTTAACTTCCAAAGTGCTTGGACAACCGCATATTTAGCTGGAAAGTCAATGACTCAAACGAGTAATTCCTAACTGTCACCAAAAAAGATCAGATTAAGGCATGATCATTGTCAGAAACCTCAGATGCTCAAAATTAAATCATGTTATTCAGCGAAATTGTTAGTAAATTAAGTGACAATATTCAAGCTCACAGTCTCACCCTGAACCCAGAACTCAACCCAGAAATTACCGGAGTTGCAGCTATAGATGAAGCTACAAGCGGTACTATCACCTATGTGGAAGGGGGAAAATTTGCATCTTTAGTTAATTCTACTGTTGCCAGTGCTTTAATTTTACCTCTGGATGAAAAATTACACACTCAAGCTACAGAAAGGGGTATTGCTTGGTTAGCAACTCCCGAACCCCGGTTATTATTTGCTCAAGCGATCGCTCTTTTTTACCAACCCTATCAACCTACCCCAGAAATTCATCCCAGCGCCGTTATTCACCCCACCGCCAAAATCGGTAATAATGTTTATATTGGCGCTCATGTTGTCATTTCTCCGGGTGCAGAAATTGGTAATGGTGTAATTATTCACCCCAACGTCGTGATTTATCCTGATGTAAAAATTGGCGATCGCACCACCTTACACGCTAACTGTACCATCCATGAACGTACCCAAATCGGTGCAGACTGCGTAATTCATAGCGGTGCTGTCATCGGTGCAGAAGGTTTTGGTTTTGTTCCTACCCGCACAGGTTGGTTAAAAATGGAACAATCTGGTTATACAGTTTTAGAAGATGGGGTAGAAATAGGTTGTAACAGTGCAGTTGATCGTCCCGCAGTCGGTGAAACCCGCATTGGCAAAAATACTAAAATTGACAACTTAGTACAAATTGCTCACGGTTGCCAAATCGGCTCAGGTTGTGCTATTGCTGGACAAGCGGGGATGGCCGGAGGTGTAAAAGTAGGAAACCGAGTCATTTTAGCAGGACAAAGCGGAATAGCAAACCAAGTAACAATTGGAGATGGGGCGATCGC
The DNA here is from genome assembly GCF_028329225.1 of Sphaerospermopsis kisseleviana CS-549. Classification (NCBI taxonomy): domain Bacteria; kingdom Bacillati; phylum Cyanobacteriota; class Cyanophyceae; order Nostocales; family Aphanizomenonaceae; genus Sphaerospermopsis; species Sphaerospermopsis kisseleviana. The sequence goes on from NZ_JAQMTI010000241.1 coordinate 4,216, forward strand.
CTCTGCTCAAACAGGTATTCATAACAATGTTGCACCAGGAGAAATCGTCTCTGGTACTCCTGCCGTACCACACAAATTATACCTGAAAGTATCTGCTATTTATAGCCGTCTTCCAGAGATATATCAAACTTTCAAACAATTGCAACGTCAACTAGGGAAAAAGTCAGATTAATTTTTTTGTGGAACAGGCATCTTGCCTGTTTTGAATTGATAATATTTTACTACTTTGGATAATTCTAGCTATTAAGCCAATCTTCACCCCCTGGTAATTGAGCAAAATAATCATCTATAACATCAGGTAATTCTCTATTTGTATAGTTATATGTCATTCCTAATAACTCAGTTGCATTTAATATTAATTGGGATTTATTTAACATTTGGGAAATTTGTTTTCGTTTTAAAGTACCATGCAAAACCTCTAAACTAGCATCTGCTATTGCTGGTGTAAGTTCATCTTCTAAATAAGTTTGCCATTCATCTTCATTGATATAATGAGATTTTTGATTATCTTTCAAATTCACCTCTTGAATTTCCAAGATAGCATTACGAATAGAAGCAGCCCAAGAATTGGTTAATTTCTGTTCTATTTGATTCTTAATTAAATGTATGAGCAGAATCTTTAAAAAGGATTTAATCTGCCGCAAAATAGCCTTTTTACTCATTCCCTCTAATTCATCAACAATTGCCAGAGCATCTGTGTAACGTCCTGCTAAAATGCTATTTCTGAGGTCAATTAATTCCTGTGTCATCTGTATTCACCTCAAACTATAAGTAAGAGAATATTGATTCAGACAATCCTTAATTGTATTTTATAGTTAAATTTGTTCATTTGTCTAACTTGAATCAGCCGGTTTTGATATATTCTGGAGATACAACCATCAAAAGTGCGGAGAATCAGAATTGTGAAGTTACATAAACCAATATTAGTGGGAGGACTGGGTTTGTCCGTTTCCCTGTGGATGTTAGACACCTGGCATGATTCAATAGTACAGGTAGGAGAGTTTGGTCTGTTGAGTGCTTTAGTCGTTGGTGGGGGTTTGTGGTTGTTGCAGAAAAATCGCCCCCAGATTGGTGAACAGCTAGATAATATGGTTATAGATAGGTCATCTGTAGAAAATGCAGTCAATAAAACCCAAGCTATCATCAACCAACTCGCACAAGAAGCAGTCAACCATGCCAGCTTAACAACTTTACGTGAACAACTGGAACAATTACTTTTAGAGTTGGATAGACGAGAAATTCAAATTGCTGTTACAGGTGGTAAGTCTGTAGGTAAAAGTACAATTATTCAAACTCTCAAAAATGTAGAAACTTTATCTACAAACTCTCTACATTTTGTAGAAACAGCACCTTTATTTACAGGAATGAATGAAAATTCTGATGCGGTTACATTATCAGAACTGCAAAAATCTGATTTTGTTTTATTTCTTACCAATGGAGATTTAACAGATTCAGAATTTCAAGTTTGGCAACAATTAAAAGCTGTAAAACAATCAGTATTGCTGGTTTTTAATAAACAAGATCAGTATATAGTAGATGAACGCGCTACAATTTTGCAATCCTTGAAACAAAGAGTTTCTGGTAATGTAGTTGCAACTTCCGCTTCACCTTTACCTGTAAAAGTGAGAAAACATGAAGCTGATGGTTCTGTACAAGAATGGATGGAAAAACCAACACCAAACATTCAAGAATTAACAGAAAAATTAGTTGAAGTTTTAACACAACAAAAACAGCAGCTAGTTTGTACAACAACAATGCGGAAAGTGCTGTTACTCAAAGCGGAAGCGAAAAATTGTTTAAATAGCATCAGACGCGATCGCTCAACACCCATCATAGAACAAAATCAGTGGATAGCTGCTGCTGCTGCTTTTGCCAACCCAATTCCCGCTTTGGATATATTAGCAACTGCGGCTATTAATGCACAAATGGTAATGGATTTAGGTAATATTTATCAACAAAAAATTTCCTTAGAACAGGCGCAACAAGTAGCGGTCACTATGGGAAGCTTAATGTTGAAATTAGGATTAGTAGAATTATCTACTAGAGCAGTAACAGGTATTCTCAAAACTAATGCTGTCACCTTCGTTGCAGGGGGAGTAGTTGAAGGTGTGAGTGCTGCTTATTTAACCAAAGTTGCTGGTTTAAGTTTGGTTGAATATTTTGAACAGCAAGAAATAGCATTAGAAACAGGAACTGGTTTAAACCTGGAAAAATTACGCCAAGTTTTGCAAAATGTATTCCAGCAAAATCAAAAAATTGCTGTTTTGGAAGCATTTGTTAAACAAGGTGTGAAACGGTTATTACCAGAAACAAAACCAGTTGAAGTATTGGGATAATTTTGTACACAGAAATTACAAACCCGCTTGCAGTGGAGTTATTCCCAAATAAAAAGCGGGTTTTATTGTCAGAATTTAGCAGTCAGAAGTCAGAAGTCAGAAGTCAAAATATTTTTTAATCACTCAAATTTCATGCGATTTTGAACAGATTTATTTTGTGGTAGGGTTTATGATAATGTCTGTGATTTTCTCAGATGTTGAAACTATTGGTAAATTTATGACACCTCAAGAATTTTTGGATAATTTAGCTACAGCAAAAACAGACTCAGAAAAACTTGTTGTTTTTGCAAGATACCTAGACACAACAGCATTAGATCATGCAACCACCCCCAGATGGAAAAGTTTAGCTTACAGTATGGAAATTCAATTTGCACTCAATAACCTTGCTTTTCATTTAGAAGCATTAGCTGAAAAAGCAAATTAATGATTGAAAATAATACTTAATAGGTATGATTTTTTTGTACCTATCAAGTAATTATATTTTTTGGTTAAACTCTCCTAAATACCTGATTTATCAATTCACAAATTACTTAAATTACTTAAAGCTGACGATAAACGGCAAATAAATAATCATTATATTTGTGTTCAACCTCAAGATTAGTAAACGCCCAAGCGATTGGATAAGGTTTTTGATATTCTCCTAAAATATTGATCCTGTGACAAACACCAGGAATTTTGGTTAAGTATTTGTTGTTTAAAGGTGAATCACAAACAAATAAACCTCTAGCTGTGTATGTTGTACCTATGATATTTAAGCTATGATTAATTATGATTGCTACATAGTATTTATCATCAGCAGAATGCAGCACTTGAACTAAGTCATTATGAGTAATACCAAGTAAACGAGTAGGTAATTTAAAATCTGCGCTGGTGTCTAAGGGGAGGTTTTGAGTCTTTACCCAAGTGATAATTTCTTGATGTTTTTTCAATGCTGCACGTTTTTGGAAAAAATATTTGATCTGGGTAAATAAATTAGCGATCGGGTATATCAGTTGTAGTGCGATTAATATCAAGGTCATGAATATTCTTTGGAGTTTAAACATTTTTTACACCTGTTTGTTATAATTGAGATTAGAAAACATTTTAATTAATCTATAGTTGTAACATCCAGATGTTCAAGAATGGGATGAAAATTTTGATAAAATAGTGAAACGTTTTGAAGCATTGCAATATGGCTTAACTAATTTTTCTGAATGATTTATTGTTGTGGGTTAAAATTGTTTAAGTTACTAATTAATCAAAAACTAGGTAAATCATGATCTGAATATCCAGCACCAACAAAAGCAGGAATAGTATTAGTTTGCTTCTCAACCAGTTCTAGCAAAGCTTCATTACAACGTTCCGCAATTTCTGGATATTTGTTTGCTATCCATTCAAGTTCTGTCACACCAGAAGGATCACTAATATCAATCCCCATATTTATCAATTCTTCAGTATGTTGCAGTGCGAGATTGAAAATACCCTCAAAATCTATAAATTCTTCGTACATGATTATATTCCTCTAATCTAATTTTTGGTTCTTCGGTACTTGTTATGCTAAATTACTAATTGGGTAAGAGGGAAAAGGGAACAGGGAACTCTTAACATTAACCCATTGTTTACTTTCTACTTCTCCACACATCCAACCTTTATAACCAATAGGTAAGATACGGGGATTTTCCACTAAACCAGAAACACTCTTAACTGATATCCAAAATAGCAGACGCTGATTATCACTGCTATATACTGGAATATCTTCATCAGTACCAAATTCTGTTATTCTGGATTCACTAGCATTGATACCACGATTTATTAACCCTCTACGAACTATTTCAACTGCTCGTTTTCCTTCAGCTAAGAAATTTTCCCAATCGGATGAAGACATAATAAGATGTAATTAATTCGGCAAAACAACATTATTTGATTTTACCAATGAATGACAATATTTGTATCTTCTCTTTCTTCTCCGGTTCAGGTTTCCTCGATTTAGGTTTTGAAAATACAGGTTATAAAATCGCATACATTAACGAAATATTCCCCCCTTTCATGTCTGCTTATCGCTATTCACGGGAAATTCTTAAACTCCCATCTCCTGAATATGGATATCATGAGGGTGAGGAAGCAGATGTCAGTAAATTAACTCAAGGAAATGCGGCACAAAAATTAAATGAATTAGTCAAAGATTCCCGAAAATCAAATAATATAATTGGCTTTATTGGTGGTCCACCTTGTCCTGATTTTTCTATTGGTGGTAAAAACAAAGGACATTTGGGGGATAATGGTAAATTATCGGAATCTTATATTGAGTTGATTTGTCAAAATTTACCTGATTTCTTTTTATTCGAGAATGTTAAGGGTTTATGGAAAACTAAAAAACATCGTTTATTTTATGAATATTTGAAAATTAAATTACAGCAATCTGGTTATATTTTAACAGAACGTTTAATTAATGCTATTGAATATGGTGTACCTCAAGATAGAGATAGAATTATTTTAATAGGTTTTAAAAATAATCTGCTCAATTGTATGGAAATTGATGATTTTACCTTTCCTTGGGAAGAATATATTTTATATCCTCAAAATCAAGTGTTTGCATATTCTTGGAATAAAACCGAACCTTTTAAAGAAAATTCTATCACCTATTGTCCTGATAATATTCCCCAAGAATTAACTGTTGAATATTGGTTTATAAAAAATAATGTGCTTAATCATCCTAATTCAAAACATTATTTTCACCCACGAGCAGGTATCACTAAATTTTTAACTATTGCTGAAGGAGATGATTCTAAAAAATCATTTAAACGTTTGCACCGATGGCGGTATTCTCCTACAGCTTGTTATGGAAATAATGAAGTACATTTACATCCTTACAAAGTGCGACGTATTTCTGTATCTGAAGCTTTAGCTATTCAATCTTTACCCGCTAATTTTTCACTTCCAGAAAATATGTCACTTACGAATATGTTTAAAACCGTGGGTAATGGTGTTCCGTACTTAGCAGGGAAAGCATTAGCTCAAAGTATACTTGATTTTTTGTATATTAAAAAGTTTTCTGACTCCTGACTCCTCCAAATATGATTTAATAGAGAAGAAACATCTTAAATTTTCATAAAGATTAATAATCCCTAACTGGCAGACTTAACAATGGCAGCAGACTCCCCCAACATTGATATTGCGCCATTTATCGATCACTCCCTGCTATTACCAACTACTACCCCAGAGCAGGTTGAAAGATGGTGTGAAGAAGCATATAGATTTAATTTTGCAGCGGTTTGTATCCATCCCTGTTATGTCAAACAAGCTGCCCAACTGCTGCACAACAAAAACCCCCAAGTTTGTACTGTGATTGGTTTTCCTACTGGTTTGACGACTTCAGCCGTGAAGTTATATGAAGCGCAAGAAGCTGTGGAAAATGGTGCAACAGAGTTAGATTTGGTGATTAACTTAGGTTGGTTGAAAGCAGGTAAAAGCGAGGAAGTACACCAGGAAATTGCTACAATTTGTGAAGAAACTGGAAAACCTGTAAAGGTAATTTTAGAAACCAGTTTACTCACGGATGCAGAAAAAAAACTTGCAGCCGAACTAGCTATGGATGCGGGTGCTGCATTCTTAAAAACCAGTACAGGTTGGAATGGAGGAGCAACTGTAGCAGATGTACGCCTATTAAAAGAAATAGCACGGGACAGGGTGGGAATTAAAGCATCAGGAGGGATTCGCACCCATAACGACGCTTTAGATTTAATTATGGCTGGTGCTACCAGATTAGGAACATCTCGCGGTATAGACTTACTGCGTCAGCGCGATCGCCAAGAAGAGGTGACTGGTGATTAGGGACTGGGGACTGGGGACTGGTGACTGG
>NZ_JAQMTI010000242.1:0-7322 GCF_028329225.1 Sphaerospermopsis kisseleviana CS-549
ATTCGGACAATTAATTATCGGTTTTTACCTAAGACTATCATCCGAATGCTGATGCTTCCAGCACGCTTCGCGAACGCCCCTACATTGTTGACGCGAAACCTAAATCAAAATGTGGTTTATTTACCTGAAAATAGCTGTAATTCCTACATAAAGAAAAAATCGTTCCTATCCAACTCTTGAAACTGTCACCTGTCACCGTGGTGTAGGCTATCAAACATCAAACTGATTTTATTCCTCAATCCTCAATCTTGAATTTTTAATTCTGAATCCTCAATTATTAGCTGCATTTTTTTAATAAAATCTTGAATTTGTGAATTTATGATTTGATAATTATTCTGACTCTTGACTCCTAAATTCTTACTTTTCTCTGATATGATCTTTTTGTTTGACTGTCTTTACCACAAACGGGGTCAATATATGTTAGAATTGTAGGAAAATATGACAATTTTTCAAGATTAATTTGACATAATTTTGTATTTTGTCAAGTACAAAGGCTAAAATCTACGTTTTTTGGAGTTTTGCAGGTTATGACAACCTCACAGGAGAGGATTATCCCGACGGATTTACGACAAGAGATGTCACAATCTTATCTGGAATACGCTATGAGCGTAATTGTCGGTCGGGCGCTACCAGATGCTAGGGATGGTCTAAAACCTGTGCATCGTCGCATCCTCTATGCTATGCACGAGTTAGGGCTGTTGCACGATCGCCCGTTTAGAAAGTGCGCCCGTGTGGTGGGGGAAGTTTTGGGTAAATATCACCCCCACGGTGACACGGCGGTATATGATGCTTTGGTACGGATGGCGCAGGACTTTTCCATGCGATCGCCTTTAATCAACGGTCATGGTAATTTTGGTTCTATTGACAATGACCCACCGGCGGCGATGCGTTATACAGAATGTCGTCTACAAGCATTAACCAGTCATTCCTTATTGCAAGATATTGAAGCTGAAACTGTAGACTTTATTGATAACTTTGATGGTTCTCAACAAGAACCCACAGTATTACCTTCCCGTATTCCCCAACTATTACTTAATGGTTCTTCGGGAATTGCGGTAGGCATGGCTACTAACATTCCTCCGCATAATTTGGGAGAATTAATTGATGGGTTAGTGGCATTAATTCACAACCCAGAAATAACCGATACTCAATTAATGCAGTATGTTCACGGTCCTGACTTCCCCACAGGGGCGCAAATTCTAGGAACATCAGCCATTAAAGAAGCGTACACCAGCGGACGGGGTTCAATTACCATGCGGGGTGTGGCAACTATTGAAACCGTTGAACAACGCAACCGCCCAGCTAGAGAAGCAATAATTGTTACCGAGTTACCTTACCAAACCAACAAAGCGGCATTAATTGAAAAAATTGCCGAGTTGGTGAATGATAAGAAAATTGATGGCATTGCAGATATTCGAGATGAGAGCGATCGCGACGGGATGCGAATCGTCATAGAATTAAAACGTGATGCCTATCCCCGTGTTGTTTTAAATAACCTTTATAAACAAACCCCACTTCAGTCCAACTTTGGCGCGAATATGTTGGCTTTAGTGAACGGGGAACCACAAATACTCACCCTGAAAAACTTCCTCAGCGTCTTTTTAGATTTTCGCATTGAAACCATTAACAGACGTACTCGTTACCAACTGAAAAAAGCAGAGGAAAGAGATCATCTATTACAAGGTTTATTAATTGCCCTCTCTCATTTAGATGCAATTATCAACCTGATTAGAAACGCCCCCGACGCACCCTCAGCCAAAGGTGAATTAATTAGCAATTATGGACTTTCCGAAGTGCAAGCTGATGCCATTTTGCAAATGCAATTGCGGCGGTTAACAGCCTTAGAAGCGGATAAAATTCGCTTAGAACATGAAGAATTGCAAGTACAAATTGCAGACTTGCGGGATATTCTGGATAGACGGGAAAGGGTACTGGAAATTATCGAAACCGAAGTTACCCAAATTAAAACCCAGTTTGCCACACCGCGACGCACAGCTATTACCCACGCAGAAGGGGAAATAGATGATATAGACTTGATCGCTAACGAGAAAGTTTTAATTTTGGTGACACAACAAGGTTACATCAAACGGATGCCCGTGAATACCTTTGAAGCTCAAAACCGGGCTACCAGAGGAAAAGCCGGTGCTAAAGTCAAAGAAGATGATACCATTGAGCATTTTTTAACCTGCTGTGATCATGATAGCGTCTTATTTTTTAGCGATCGCGGCGTAGTTTACAGCCTCAAAGCATATCAAATACCAGAAGGTTCACGCACCAGTCGGGGTACACCCATTGTCCAGATGTTACCCATACCCAAAGAAGAAAAAATCACTTCCATTGTACCTGTAGACGAATTTAGCAGCGAAGAATATTTAGTCATGCTCACCAAAGGCGGTAACATCAAAAAAACCGCATTAGAAGCATTTAGCAACATTCGCGCTAACGGGTTAATAGCCATATCCTTAGAAGAAGGCGATCATTTGCGTTGGGTGAGACGTGCCAAAGTAGAAGATAGTATCATCATCGGTTCACGTCATGGTATGGCCATACACTTCCGTTGTACCCATGATCAACTGCGTCCTCTGGGAAGGGCGACTCGTGGGGTAAAATCAATGAAACTCAAACCCGGTGATGAACTGGTAGGAATGGATATTCTTCCTGCGGCCATTCTCGACACCTTAAACACAGAAACAGAAGTGGAACTAGAAGAAGAAACTATCGAAATTGAAGAAACCGCAGAAAATAGCGAAGAAACCACCGAAACACCAAACAGCACAGGACCCTGGGTATTAATCATCACGATGGGAGGCTATGGAAAGCGTGTACCCGTAGGACAATTTAGACTACAAAACCGCGCTGGACAAGGTATCACCGCTACCAAATTCAAAAACCGCAAAACCAAGGATCAACTAGCAACCCTGCGAATAGTCAACCCTGACGAAGAGATCATGATGGCGACAAACAGAGGTATTATTATTCGCCAATCTGTTAACGCCATTTCTGTACAATCACGGACAGCAACGGGAGTAAGAGTACAGAAACTCGATGAAGATGATGCCATTACCGGAGTAGCAGTAGTTCCCCCCGATGCTGGAGATGGTGAAGATTCTGAGTAAAAGAACAAGGGACAAGTTAAAATACTTGCTTCCTTACCTGGTAGCTTTAACTAGTGGGGCATTGATGGGGGTGACAGTCGCCCCTGTCGGTGCTTGGTTTTTGGCTTGGGTTGCCCTTGCACCCCTTTGGGTGATAGTTGTTAAATATACAACAGAAAAAAATCCCCCTGTCCGCCGCACCCTGCCCCCTGCCTTTATTTGGGCGATCGCCTATCATGGAATAGCCCTATCATGGATCACAGGTATTCACCCCATGAAATGGTTAGGTGTACCCTGGTGGCCAAGTTTATTTATTACCATCTTTTGCTGGTCATTTATTAGCCTGTGGGGAGGTTTGTTAGTCTCTCTTTGGGCGTTTTTGATGGTGCGGTTAGATAAGCAACAGTCTTGGTTAAGAGTGTTAATTGGTACAGCTTTATGGTGTGGTTTGGAAAGTTTGTGGAGTTCTGGATCTTTGTGGTGGAGTTCTTTATCTTACACTCAGTCACCGCATAATTTGGTAATTTTGCATTTGGGGCAATTTTCTGGACCGAATACGGTAACGGCGGTTATTGTGGCGGTTAATGGGTTGGTTGCGGAGTCTTGGATTTATTTTTGCACGCAGAGACGCAGAGACGCAGAGGAGAAAAAGAGTTTAAGGAAGGGGTTTTTTAATTGTTATTTGGTTTGTGCTGTTTTACTGTTAATTATCTCCCATGTTTTAGGCTTTGTTCTTTATTCTCAACCTTTGAATAATCATGAAAATTCAGGTTTAAAAATAGGTATTGTTCAAGGTAATATTCCTAATGAAATTAAGTTGCTTCCTCAAGGATTTAGACGAGCAATTACAAACTATACTAATGGATATTTAACATTAGTAAATCAAGGTGTTGATGGGGTGTTAACTCCTGAAGGTGCTTTACCTTTATATGAACGTAATTTTCAAAATACTCCTTTGTTAGATGCGGTGAAGGATAAAGGGGTTGTAGTTTGGATCGGTGGTTTTGGGCAAAGGGGGAGAAGTTATACTAATAGTTTATTTGGGGTAAATGGTAAAGGGGAAGTTACTAGTAGATATGATAAGTCAAAGCTTGTACCTTTGGGGGAATTTGTTCCTTTTGAAGAAGTTATTGGGGCGTTAGTTCAACGGTTATCTCCTTTGGATGAACATCAAGTACATGGGGCAAAAAATCAAGTTTTTGATACTCCTTTGGGGCGGGTTATTGTGGGTATTTGTTATGAGTCTGCTTTTTCGGAAATCTTTAGATATCAGGCTGTTAATGGTGGGGAATTTATTTTGAGTTCTTCTAATGATGCCCATTATACGGCAGCAATGGCAGATCAACATCATGCCCAGGATATCATGCGAGCAATTGAAACTGATCGATGGGCTGTGAGGGCAACAAATACCGGTTATTCTGCTTTTGTCGATCCGCATGGGAGAACTTTGTGGAAATCAGGGTATAATATTTATGAAACCCACTCTGAAACTATTTATACTCGGAAAACTCAGACTTTATACGTGCGTTGGGGTGATTGGTTGATGCCTTTGTTGTTGGTTTTGGGGTTTTTGGGGTGGTTTATGACTAAATAGCCGGGAATTTTGGTAAGTAGGACTTGCTGGATATAAGATATCCTTATTTGACAAGTAGCTATTTTGTAACACATACTTTTAAAGTATCCTTTTTTTAAATTAAAGAGTTGTCACCATGCAACTGAAAACCTTTTTGACCAGTGTTGCCGTAACCGCTTTGGTTATTCCCAGTGTATTAGCAAATACATCAAAAGTTTTGGCTGAAGACATTACCATTCTGTTAGAAAATAAAACAAGGGCAAATATGACAGAATTTTACGCTTCTCCTAGTGGGGTTAAAAATTGGGAAAACGATATTTTAGGTGATGATGTTTTACGATCTGGAAAGGTGATAGAAATTAATTTCAATGACGAGCGCACAACTTGTATCTATGACTTTCTAGCCAAATTTGCTGATGGTGGTGTAGTGGAAAAATATGATATCAATATTTGTAAATTGGAAGGTGGTAGTTACGAATTTTATGATTAAGTTTAATACTTATCATGTCTGCCTAGTCTGCTAACCACCAGTCACCAATCAGCAGTCCTATTTACTGATGAATCTGCGTTGCTTTGAGCATATGATAGGTAATAATCAACTGTGTCAAAGCTAGGGGGTAACTTTGCAATGTTTCCCCTGTTGTGCCAGCGATTTTACCAAGTTCAGGATTGATTTCGCGATCGCAAATATTCTTTAAATAAGGCAGATCATTACACATGATATGCTCTATCTTATTCACCTGTTCCAAGGTAGCGTGTCCATCAACTTCCAACACATCCACCGGTTTACCCATATCCCTACCTAGTCCCAAACGCACCGCTGATTCAGAATCATCATCATCTGGGTGAATAATCTGAGTAAAATCAGGATGGGGAATAGTTGGACGCAGTACCAAACGTACATTTAGATGTCCATTGCTTTCATCCTCATTTTCATTGGTAGGATAGAAACTCACCACAATATCAGACCATTGACGTTGGGGACGAATAAACGCTTCTGAGTCAGGTTCTCGTTTTTCTAACTCTGCTAATACTTGTTCTTCACTATAACCGCGTTTTTCTGTATCCCGTTTAACCTTCCATTTTGCCCGTAGTGATTCAGGAGGAGCAAGATAAACCTTAACATCATAAGCATCACGAGCACCACGGGTAGAGTAACCAAGTAGACCTTCAATAATGACAAACTTATTCGGTTTAATGTACTGTGGAGGCTCAAATTTACCCGTTTTGTGGCTATAAACAGGCTTTAGAATTGTTTGTCCTGTCCGTAGTAGCGATAAATGCTGCTGCATAATATCTAAGTAATTACAGTCAGGATGCAAGGCTGTAATACCGATTTCCGCCCGTTGTTGACGATCATAACGGTGGTAATCATCGGTACAGATGAGTGTAACATTTTCCGGTCCAAGTACCTGAGCAATACCCCTAGTTAGGGTAGTCTTTCCTGCTGCGCTATCACCAACAATACCAAGAATGATTGGACGACTCATCTTACCCCCTTGAATACAAGCTGGTTACTTAATGCTGGTTACTTAATAATGTTTCTGGAGAACATTTTTAGTTAGTTTATTCATTCTAGTGGTAAATTAGTTAAAAAATTCCAGCTTTCTCTTTTCTCGCAACATCTCTCAACATAATCATGCTCTTATCCTGATTCAAAAACTGTAAAATTCGCATTGATACCTAAAAATTACATCTGATATAATAGAATTGATATCAATAACAATACCTTCGCCAAAATCAAAAATATCTTAATTTGTAGGTTGGATTGAGGCACGTTCACGCAGTTTGCCGAAGGCATAACCCAACAAATACGTTGAGTTTACGTTGGGTTTAACTTCGTTCAACCCAACCTACGGAAAAATAGCAAAGGTATTGTAATAAAAAATACTGAATATACAGATATATTAGTTCAATAAATTTAGCATCACAGTCATGGCAAAACAAACTATAGGCTTAGAACAGAACCTGTATGATTATTTACTTTCTGTTTCTGTACGTGAACCAGAAATTTTAACCCAACTACGTCAAGAAACCGCCCAGCTACCAATGTCCATAATGCAAATTTCCCCAGAACAGGGACAATTTATGGCATTGTTGGTTAAATTGATAGGAGCAAAAAAAACATTAGATATAGGAGTATTTACAGGTTATAGTTCCTTAGTAGTAGCCTTGGCTTTACCAGCAGATGGTAAAATTATTGCCTGTGATGTCAGTGAAGAATATACCAGCATAGCTAGGCGATATTGGGAAAAAGCAGGAATAGCAGATAAAGTTGACTTGCATATTGCCCCAGCTTTGGAAACTTTGGATAACTTGTTAGCAGCAGGAGAAGCAGAAAGTTTTGATTTTGCCTTTATTGACGCTGATAAAGGAAACTATGAAAATTATTATGAGCGATCGCTGCAATTAATTCGACCCGGTGGACTAATTGCCATTGATAATGTTTTATGGTCTGGGAAAGTAGCAGATCCAGAAATACAAGATAATCAAACTAAAAAAATTCGCGCCTTTAATCAAAAATTATATCAAGACTCAAGAATTACCTTGAGTTTAGTTCCCATAGCTGATGGTTTGACATTAGCAAAGAAAAATTGAAAGATTGATGATTGGGACTGGGGACTGGGGACTGGGGACTGGGGACTGGTGACTGG
>NZ_JAQMTI010000243.1:0-30797 GCF_028329225.1 Sphaerospermopsis kisseleviana CS-549
GGACTGGGGACTGGGGACTGGGGACTGGGGACTGGGGACTGGGGACTGGGAGAAATTATTTGTATTTTCCCAATCACCAATCAGCAATCACCAATCACCAATCACCAATCACCAATCACCTACACTACAACCATTGGACGGCTACCGGCGGAGTGACGGTCAATCACTTGGTCGATTAAGCCGTATTCTTTGGCTTCTTCTGGAGACATGAAAAAGTCGCGTTCTGTATCTTCGGCAATACGTTCAAAAGGCTGACCAGTGTGTTCGGCTAAATACTCATTCAGCTTGCGCTTGTGGTATAAAATTTCCCGTGCCTGAATTTCAATATCAGTCGCTTGACCTTGAGCGCCGCCTAAAGGTTGGTGAATCATAATCCGTGAATGAGGTAAACTCATCCTTTTACCTTTAGTACCTGCACTTAATAGGAAAGCGCCCATACTCGCCGCTAGTCCGGTACAAATGGTACAGACATCGGGGCGGATATTTTTCATGGTGTCAAAAATGCCCATCCCCGCCGTCACTGAACCACCAGGAGAGTTGATATACATATAAATGTCTTTCTCCGGGTCTTCAGAATCTAAAAACAACAATTGGGCAACTATCAGGTTAGCCAGACTGCTGTCCACCTGTTGTCCCAAAAAAATGATCCGCTCACGTAACAGCCGTGAGTAGATATCAAAGGCGCGTTCGCCTCGACCCGATTGTTCAATAACGATAGGAATCATTGAGCGTATTTGTATCTATTTGCTATTTATTCTATCTATGAGAGAGGCTGATTGTGTTGATTGTCAAATTTGGATATCTCGACAATAACAGATAAATTTTTGATCTCCTAATCATCTGCTCTGAGCAAACAGATTTTTCAATAGCAATACTCTAGAATCAAATATCTCATCGCCAAAATTTTTTTAACAGGCACTTTTAGCGACTGATAGCAGTCTCAAGAATTGTGGCGATGTCAAAAGCGGGAGAATTCAAAAGTTCATCATCATTAACAGATGATTAACTTACATTCTGACACTAGCTGTCTGCGTGCCTATTTATTGACCTATAACTTTAGCTTGCCTTGTGTTGGCGAATCTATATTATTTGGTCGAAATTCTTTTTCAGGTATTAGTAACTTTTTTCACAATTTTTAACCTGAACCTGGTTAATTTTCCGGACATATTTTGCAAATCCGGTAAATCGGGACTATCTGGTGTATTTAGATTAACCAATCTAAATTTAAATGCTATTTTTCAAGAGAGGAGTGCTATGCTAGAAAGACTTATGCAAGCTGCTTTAATCACTTTTTTGCTGCACCTAATCGCAGCACTAAACCCCAGTACCCAAATTCCTCGCAAGTCTGTATCACCTGTATCGGAAATTCCAGCCCCTGTTCTCGGTTCAACTATTCGTTTTTCCAAATAAAAGGTGATTGGTGATTGGTGATTGGTGACTGGGTAAAAATAACTAATAAATAATAAATAATAACTAATGACTAAAAAGTAATAAGCTGATAAACCTTTAATTTGCACAACCAATGCGGGCAGGATGCCCACCCCACAAGAGTTTCAATTTTAGATAATATGCAAGTTAAATGTCCAACAGCTTAACTTTAAAAACGCTAGACTGGTCAGAAAATGGTGGAAAACTATTATCATGACTAATCGACTAGCTGACACAAAAAGTCTTTATCTCCGCAAACACACTGAAAACCCGATTGACTGGTGGCCTTGGTGTGATGAAGCATTGGAAACTGCAAGGGCGCAAAATAAACCGATTTTTCTTTCTATTGGTTACTCTAGTTGTCACTGGTGTACGGTGATGGAAGGTGAGGCGTTTTCTGATTTGGCGATCGCCCAATATATGAATGCCAATTTTCTCCCCATCAAGGTAGACAGAGAAGAAAGACCCGACCTTGATAGCATCTATATGCAAAGTTTACAAATGATGACTGGTCAAGGGGGTTGGCCTCTTAATGCTTTTCTCTCTCCTGATGATTTAGTCCCTTTTTACGCGGGTACTTATTTTCCTGTTGATCCCCGTTATGGTCGTCCGGGTTTTTTGCAGGTTTTACAAGCTTTACGCAATTACTACGATACTGAAAAAGAGGAGTTACGTCAAAGAAAAGCTTTAATTCTCGAAGCTTTGCTGACATCTGCGGTGTTACAAAATGATGGCAGTCAGGAAGTAGCTGATCAAGAATTATTACAAAGAGGTTGGGAAGTTTGCACGGGGATCATTTCTCCTAAGCAGGTTGGTAATAGTTTTCCGATGATCCCCTATGGTGAGTTGGTTTTGCGGGGTTCTCGGTTTAATTATCAATCTCGGTATGATGGATTACAAGTTTCTACTCAACGGGGTTTAGATTTAGCTTTGGGGGGTATTTATGATCATGTTGCTGGTGGTTTTCATCGCTACACTGTTGATCCTACTTGGACTGTCCCCCACTTTGAAAAGATGCTTTACGATAATGGTCAGATTGTAGAATATCTGGCTGATTTGTGGAGTGCGGGAATTGAAGAACCGGCTTTTAAACGAGCGGTGGCTGGAACTGTAAAATGGTTACAACGGGAAATGACAGCACTTAGCGGTTATTTTTATGCTGCTCAAGATGCGGATAGTTTCACTAACCCCATAGATACAGAACCGGAGGAAGGTGCTTTTTATGTCTGGAGTTATCAGGAATTACAACAACTGTTAACAACTGAAGAATTAACGGAATTAGAACAACAGTTTACTGTTAGTGTTAATGGCAATTTTGAAGGGAAAAATGTTTTACAAAGGTTACATCCTGGTGAACTGAGTGAAACTTTAGAAGTTGCTTTGAGTAAGTTGTTTACTGTGCGTTATGGTGCAACTCCTGATGCACTAGCAACTTTTCCCCCAGCGCGAGATAATCAGGAAGCGAAAATCACTAACTGGCCTGGTCGCATTCCTGCGGTGACTGATACTAAGATGATTGTAGCTTGGAATAGTTTGATGATCTCCGGTTTAGCTAGAGCAGGGGAGGTTTTTCAAGAACCTAGTTATTTGGAGTTAGCAATAAAAGCGGCTAAGTTTATTTTAGATCATCAATTTGTGGATGGACGTTTTCACCGACTTAATTATGAGGGTGAAGCGACGGTATTAGCTCAATCTGAAGATTATGCTTTGTTTATTAAAGCATTGTTGGATTTACAGCAAGCGGATTTAGAAAATGCTGATTGGTTGGAAAAAGCGATCGCTCTCCAAGATGAGTTTAATGATTTTCTTTGGAGTGTAGAATTAGGTGGTTACTTTAACACATCTAGCGATAATAGTCAAGATTTAATTATCAGGGAGCGGAGTTTTGCGGATAATGCTACACCCTCAGCTAATGGGGTGGCGATCGCCAATTTAGTCAGGTTATCTTTACTTACTGATAACTTACATTATCTTGATTTAGCTGAATCAGGATTAAAAGCCTTTAAAGGTGTAATGAATGAATCTCCTCAAGGTTGTGCTAGTTTATTTACTGCTTTAGATTGGTATCGGAATTGTACATTGATTCGTAGTACCACTGAGCAGATTAAGTCATTAATGCCTAAATATCTACCCACTACCGCTTTTTCAGTTGTATCAGATTTACCAGATGGAAGTGTGGGTTTAGTGTGTCAAGGGTTGAAATGTCTTCCCGCACCAGGGAGTTTAGAAGAGTTGTTGTTACAGGTGCAAAGAAGTCAGAATAGAGGGTGACTGATGACTGGTGACTGGTGATTGGTGACAGGTGACAGTAAGAAGGGAATAGGGAATAGGGAGGAAGATTTTAGATTTTAGATTTTAGATTGGAGTTAAGAAAAACAATCCAAAATCCAAAATCCAAAATCCAAAATCCAAAATTAATAACTCCTGACTCCTGCGGTATTTACCTTTTTCCTATTTTCCAATCTTCACCACCAGGTAACTGAGTTAAAGTTTCTGCAACCATAGCAGGTAATTCTTTAGGTGAATAGGAATAAGTTAAATTGAGGAATTGTAAAGCAGTTGCAATTAACTGTTTTCTATCTATAATTTCTCCTAGTTCGAATTGGTTATAAATACCATTCATCACTTCCAAACTAGCATCAGCGATCGCATCTTCAATCACCTCTTCCTCCATAAAACTTTCCCATTCATCTTGATTGATGTAATAGGATTTCTTATGATCTTTAATATTGATCTTTTTAATTTCTCGGATAGCATTACGAATAGATGCAGACCAAGAATTTGTTAAACGCTGTTCGATTTGATTTTTAATTAAATGAATTAACAAAATCCTTACATACGACTGGATATTGCCCAAAATAGCTTGTTTACTCATTCCTTCTAACTCGTCCACAATTGCCAAAGCATCTGCGTAACGTCCTTGTAAAATACTATTTCTGAGGTCTATTAATTCTTGGGTCATATTTGTTAACCTCTCATCTAGCTATGTTTTATATTTTAACATAAAGGTGATACAGCATTAGTCAGCAGTCACAAGTTTCAACAAATCAAGAGATATTTAATCAGAGATGTGACTGCAAAATAAAGTCATTCCCACACAGAGTATGGGAATGAGAATATTAGAAAGAAGTAAATATTAACATTAACGCAACTGTGATAACAAATTTTTCATTTGAGGAGTAGATAGAAATTTCTGAGCATCAGTAATCATACTTTGACCCCAAAAATGCTTTTTCATCCAGTGAAAATCAGCAAATTTTCTATCTAACTTTAATGCTGTTTCTGCTAACTTATAAGCCTGTTGTTGTTCTCCTTTACCATATAAAGCTACAGCTAAAGCTAAGGAGGCCTCAGCAGATTTATTGTTAATTTTAATCGCTTGTTGCCATTGTTGAATCGCTGTTTCTTTGTCTCCTTGTTCATATTTAATGAACCCTATATTATTGATAGCTGCTAAGTTGTTGACATCTATAGCAACTGCTTGATTATAATCAGACATAGCGGTGATATAATTTCCTAGTGGATAATAAATAATACATCTTTTAATGTCAGAATCCGCAAAATATGGCTCTATTTTGATACCTGTTCATAGAAAATGTACATTTTACTGAACCTTATTTAAGGTATCAATAAATATATTGATATAAATTTAACACTTATTAATACTTGATGATTAGACGTATCAATAAAGATTTTGTTCCTATGACTACATTAAGCGCCATAGTTCTTGCAGGTGGTAAAAGTTCGAGGATGGGAAAGGATAAAGCTTTGATTCCTATTCAGGGAATACCCTTATTACAAAAAGTTGGCAATGTCGCTAAAAGTTGTACGGATACTATATATATAGTTACACCTTGGCCAGAAAGATATCAACACTTACCGTTACCAGAATGTGAATTTATACAAGAAAACCCCCATAACACACAAGGACCTTTAGTGGGTTTTGTAAAAGGTTTAAAGAAAGTAAACACAGAATGGGTGTTATTATTAGCTTGCGATTTACCAAATTTGCAAGTTGAAGTGTTGCAAGATTGGGTGAAAAGATTAGATAATATAAAAGGAGAAAATATTGCTTGTTTGGTAAAAAATACCCAAGGTTGGGAACCGCTTTGTGGTTTTTATCGCAGTTCTTGTTTACCTCTAATTTTAGATTTTATCAATCAAGGAGGACGATCTTTTCAACAGTTTCTCAAATTACATCCTGTGGAAACTTTACCTTTGTCAAAATCGGATATGTTATTTAATTGTAATACTCCTGAAGATTTAGATGAAGTGACAGGTGATAGGTGACAGGTGATAGGTGACAGGTAACAGAGGTAAAAACCTTGTTTGTTGCTAGAAGTTGCTATAATTTGAAAAAATAAAATTGCCGATTCCCAAAAAATAAGAAATGAGAAATCAAAACAATATTATGCGTCATAAATCATTTTTAGTATCAATTTTTTTAAGTTTGTTTTTGTTGTCTTGTGCTACAGAAACCAGCCAAACACAAGCAGTAAAACCAGAAATTACACCAGATATTACCATTGCACAAAAATCACCTAACACATCTGTGAAAAGAGTGGTTGCGCTTTCTTCGCTGTCTGCTGATATTATTGCTGAACTAGATCAAACAAAATTAGTAGGAATTGTTGGTAGTAAGTTATTAAAAGATGATCCTCGATTTAAAGATATTCCTCAAGTTAGTCAAGGACAAAATGCACCAAACTTAGAAAAGATTGTAGCATTAAAACCAGATTTAGTAATTGGTGTAGCAGGTTTTTCTGATGTACCATTACAAAAACTGCAACAGCTAGGAATAAAAACTTTATCCACAAAAGTATATAGCTGGGAAGCTTTGGAAGAACTCACTAAAAATATTGCAGAGAAAATAGGTGCAGATCCCCAACCTTTATTAAATAGATATCAAACTTTTTTACCGGAAAAGAAAAATCAAAAAAATCAGAATCTTTCGACTTTAGTTTTAGTAAGTCGTCAACCAATTTTAGCACCAAATAAAAACAGTTGGGCAGGTGATATAGTTTCTCTGTTTGGTGCGAAAAATGTCGCCGCAGAATTACAAGGTAATAGCCCTATTGGTGGTTATGTAACACTTTCAGCCGAAAAAGTTTTAGCAGCAAATCCTGATGTTTTAATTGTGGTTAGTGCTGAAGCAACTTTGTTAGATTCTTTGAAAAAAGAGCCGTTTTGGCAGAAATTAAAAGCTACTCAAAATAATCAAGTTTATGTTTTTGATTATTACGGAATGGTGAATCCTGGCAGTATAGCTGCAATTGAAAAATCTGCTCAGGAATTAAAGAAAATCTTTTGAGTTGTATTTAACAGGAGTCGTAGGGGCGAAGCCTGCCTGTCAGCAGACAGGCATTCGGAAAATAACCTGTGATAAAAATTGAGAATTTATTGCCCGAATGCTGATGCTTCCAGCACGCTTCGCGAACGCCCTTACAGGAAAATAACCTAGATACCCGACTTCTTGGTATCTGGGTTGATATAGAATGCTATTTTTCAGCGACAGGAATATTTTTTTGTTTTTGCATATTTCCACCCATGATACTGCGAAAATACAAGCCACCAATACTAATTAAAAACACTAAATATCCAACTGCTTGCACTATATAAAGTTTATCTCTATAGCCAAATAAAGATTTGAGAATAATACCAGGAAACTTGCTATCAGGTAAAATGTTAGCAGTATTCCAAACCATTGGACCTAAAATACAAGAGTGAATTTTAGTAAAGTGTTCATAATAAAAACAAAGATTTTCCGAGGCGCGGTTGCTGAGTGCTAAACTAGCCATTGCATCATCAAAATGTTTTAAAGCCGAAATTACTAAACCAGCGACAATTAAAACTAATAAAACGCCCATAATTTGGAAAAATTGGCGAATATTAATTTTCACACCCCATTTAAATAATAAAACACCAATTCCTGCTGCTGTTGCTAAACCACCAAGTGCGCCTAAAGTTGGTAATAAACCTTGTTGAAAATTGGCAGCTACAAATAAGACTGTTTCAAAACCTTCCCGCACAACAGCAACTAAAATTAAACTAAAAACCCCCCATCCAGCATTTGAATTTTGTGTTAATGCTTCGTTAACTGCACCTTCAACTTGAGCTTTCATAAATCTGGCTTGTTTTGTCATCCAGATTAGCATCCAACTCAGCATAATGATTGCTAAAATACTAAATACACCTTCTAATGTTGGTTCAACTACAGAGGTGTATTGAGGATTTATAGAACCTAAAAATTTAATGATTCCAGTGAATAAAACGCCAATTAAAGCACTAACAATAATACCAACTCCAACACCTGCATATACCCATGAGTTGAGTTGAGATTGTTTGGCTTTTTGCAATAAAGCGAGGACAATACCCACAACTAGGGCAGCTTCTACACCTTCTCGGAGAGTAATAACAAAAGTAGGTAATGCAATACTAAAATTCATTTTTATTAGTGGTTATGAACGCTTGATCACTATTCTTGATTGTGTAAAAAACTGAGAACTATCAAATTTCTTTTTTCTTTGCTCGTTCCTACACATAGTATAGAAACGAACGAAAGAAAAGAAACTAAAAAGCTGAATCTTGACTCCTCGAAATATTAGCTGAAATCGCGTAACATTTTCTTGAGTTCTAAATTATGTAACTCTTCTTGTCCGATCATGCCACGTGCAAATTCTTCCAGATAAATACTAGCATCTTCAACTGTATTTAGTAGAGTTTTATACATATCCAATGCTTTCTTTTCATGGGATAAACTTTCTTCCAAAATATCTTTGACTGAATGTTTGAAAGTTTCTTCCATTTGGGCAATTCTCAAGGTAGGATGTCCATCTAAACCGGTGAGAATTTCTCCTACTTGTTGGGCATGAAGTAATGATTCACTGGCTTGGGCTTTGAAAAAAGCGACAATAGGTAAGCGGTTTGGTCCTGTTACCATTAGGGAATAATGAGTGTAGCGAACAACGCCAGCTAGTTCAAATTCCATGATGGCGTTGAGGATGTCAATGGTTTTTTGGTGGTCGAGTTCTCGCATCAGTTGTTAAGATGAGCAAAATTAAATTTGGAGAGGATTTTAGTGAGTAGCTATACACTTTTTATCTTAGTTCAATGTAGATAATTTTTTTAGTGTTTCACTTTTCACTATTTCCTCTATTTTCACTTATTTTAAGCTGTTTTTTGTGGATGTCCAATGGTGTGCAAATACTAACTTTGTGCTTTTGTGTTAGTTTGAGATAGCACTTTTTGAGTGTTTTCCTCTATGATTTTTACCATTTTGGTAACATCTTCAGGGGTTTTGACTGCTTGTACGGGTGGAATAACAGCAGGCCAAACTTTTAATAGTTCTGTGAAAGCTTTATCTATGGCTTTGTGTGCTTCTGGGTTTGCTTGAGCCATTTGTCCAGAAATTCCTTGATATAGTTCATGGGAATAGACAACAAAACCACGAGAGTCTTGATATTCTATTGGTTCGGTAATTTTACCTTTTGCTACTGCTGCTCCATATTCGGCGTTAGCTGCGTCTAATAAACCATTAATTACTTTTAACACAAATTCTGGTTTTGAGCGTTCTTGAGTTGGTAATGCGGCGATCGCACTATCCACAGATGCCATAGAATTGGTAAAATTATCTTTGATTTTAGCATCTTGAGGATTAGATTTTACCAAGTTCGTCAAATTCACTAAATTAGTTTTAAATTCTTTGACTTTGCGTTCATTAAGTTGTTCTTCTACATCAACATAAATCTCCTCAACTGGATGTCCTATATGGGGTTCGGCTTGTTTGGGTTGATTTTGTGCTAACAATTCTTGTGCTACTAAAAGATGTCCTTTCATTAATGCCAATTTTGTCATGTAATCTACATCTTTTGCTTCTCCTGTGAGTACAACTTCTTCAACTGTCACCATGTCTTTAATTTGCTCAAACTGTGCTTGAGTAATTACTTTTTTGGTGACTAAATCTTCTGGTGAACTGTAGGGACGACTGGCTTGTATTTTATTAGATAAAGCGGGTACACCAAGTTGAGCTTCAAATTTGTCTAACTCGGACAAAATAGCATCATTAATATTAATTTTGGCTTTCCCACTATGACTACTGTGGGCGCTGGCTTGCGTCACTGCTGGGGTTGAAGTCGTTTCTGCGGTGGGGGTATTCCCCGCACAAGAACTAAGGGTAACAATCACACAAGCCGCTATTGATAATAATATGTAACGTGATTTAATCATTAATTTGCTCCTGGAGACGCTAAAACCCAATAATGGACAAATTTACAGAATTGACTGGTGAGTATAATTAAAAGTAATTTGCATTAGTAATTATATTTTTTTAGCATAAATGACAAATTATAGTAACTATTTTTAACCAGCAAAAGTATAGTTTAATCATTTCTTAACCAAGTGTTAGGTAAGTTCCATGACTTACAAATTTCTGTCCCCAGTCACCTGTCACCTGTCACCTGTCACCTGCGATAACTTCAAACTGTCCCATACATCCATTTTCAGCGATCGCATCCTGATGGGGATGAAACATATACTTACCCGGATAACGAAACGCAAATTCTAAAATGTGTCTTTCTGCTACACCCATTGTTAAAACATCCGTCTTTTCGCTGGGAGTCATCGTCATCCCCGAACGATAAACATCAAAAAAGTTAGCGTGTAAATGGAAGGTGACAGCAGGATCAAACTCAATAATATTCAAAACATAAGCTCTAATTAATTGATTTTGATAAATTTGAATAGGGTGGTGCATATAATGATGAGGCAAACCATTAAATGCGTAATACTCATTTTCGTTATCATCATTTATGTCATATCCAGACATAATTAAAACAATTTCATCAGCAGGAGGACGGGGTTGAGGCGGATCAATAATAAACATTCCATATAAACCCTTAGCAATGTGACGAGTTACAGGTGCAATATGACAGTGATACAAATGCACACCATAGGGTTCTGCATCAAATTCATAGATAGTTGCTTTACCATTACTCACAGGTTTTACACCATCCATTTCTGCGGGATGCACTCCATGAAAATGCAGAGAATGGGAATGTCCAGCCTTATTGAGAAATAATACTCTTATTCTTTCCCCTGCTTTTGCTCTTAACGTCGGTCCAGGAATACGCCCATTTAAATCCCAAATATTGTAAGATACCGCATTATTTAGCTGAATGGTGGAAGTACCTGCTATTAACTCAAATTCTCGAATAGTCCGCCCATTTACCTGCTTTAATGTCCCATAATCAAAGTTTCTCAGCACCTGCATGGGTTGAGTAGCACTATTAGCAGCATGATTAGATGCTTCCATTGCCATTGGGGGAACTTTTACACTGGCATTATTTTTGGCATTTAGAAACTGTAATAATGCAGATGCACCAATTACGCCACCGCCAAATATGCCCATTGTTATCAGTTGGCGGCGATTTAAAAGTATATTTTTACTCCAACTAAAGTTTTCAGACATTTTTCAGACATGAGGTGATGAGGAGGGAACACAAACAAGAAATTGCAAATTATTTGCAATTACCATTAGTTATAGTATAGGAATCAGGAATTATTGTCAATAATTATGTAAACTATGGAGAAATACAGGGCATAGGTGAAAATCAAGAAATTTGGCGAATATAATTCGCTACTATGCTTTTTACCCTTTTTGGGTAATTTTGATTGGTAATTTTTAACTCTTGCCTTTTGCAAGACAGCTTTTTGCCACCCGTGATGAAGAATACCGATATACCCGAAAATGATATCATATAGGACTTACGCATTGACAGGATCAACCAAATATGAGGTATGGGTTTCGGGCATTTTAACGTGATTTTTTAATTATTTTTGGGCGATAGCGAAGCGCTGCTGCAAGCAGTTCGCTATTGATCGGAAGTTAATTTTCCTTTACCAGAACCAATTTTAATTAAATTAGATGTTCAAGGTTATGAAAATCAAGTCATTCAAGGAGGAATCGCAACTTTTAAAAGAAGCACCGCTTGTATTGTCGAAGTTTCTTTAGATCAACTTTACGAAGGTCAAGCGCAATTTCGAGAAATTTTTAGTTTATTAGATAATTTAGGTTACGCTTACGCTGGTAATCTTGATCAAGTCTTGGGAAAAGATGGTCATGTTCGTTATTTTAATGCTGTCTTTATTAAAGAATAAAAGCAGAAAAATCTCTACTTGGTTCTACTTGAAATAATTAACTGTGAGGTTGAAAATCATGCGTGTTGAATCTTGTTGTCAATCATTATTAGCAGAAATTATCCAGGAAATTGATCCCCAAAAAGAAGGATTTTGTATTGATGTTGGGGTGGGGACTTTTGCTTTTTATTGTGAAGTATTTGCTAAATTAGGTTATCCCACTATTGCGGTTGAACCCCTTCCTGTTAAGAAATTAAAACAGATTAGTGCTAGTTATGGAATTAAACTTTTGGAAAATTGTTTATCTAATATAGATGGAAAACAACTGCTATATTTAGGGAATTTTGCAGGTCTATTTAATAGTAATTTTAGTTCTCTTTCTCCTGAGTGGTTTGGTTCTTCTCCTAAAACCAAAGAAGTAGAATCTATCACTTTATCTACTTTATTATCCAGAATTAAACCTGATAAAATTACTTGTTTGAAATTGGATATTGAAGGTTGGGAATTTAATGTAATTGAGCAATTGCCAAACATTGATAACGCTTTACTTCCCCAGGTAATTATGTTTGAGTATGGTGGTGGAGTCAATAAAAAACAAGGTCAAAAAGGTTGGTCAAAGGATTTTTTAGAAAAAACCTTAAATTGTCTGAAGATTTTGCAAAAATGTGGTTATCAATCGTGTATTATGATTGATTTTGCTCCCCAAAGTAAAGAGAGATTTTTTGATCTGCAATCTGTGAATATAGCAGTCGATCAATTATTTGATGATCAATCTGTTTATGGTAACATAATTACCGTGAAAAATGGCAATATTTCACCAGCCAAAATTCACACAATTTGTCAACCTTTTTATCAAGCTTCTCTGATTGATCTTTTGGTTCATCAGTTAGTTTCTAGATAGTTAACCACAAACACTGCAAATTCCTGACTGATTAAATCAATCAGGAATTAATATTTACAAAAATAAACAATAAATATACAAATATTCATAATTTAATAAATAAATACAAATTTGGATGTATTTTTTATTATAAAAATTTTCCAAATCCCTGCCAAAACATCCTCCAATGGGGCATTGTAAATATAGGGGAAATTTAGTTTCCTATAAATTTAGAATTGTCATGCTATCTTTTGCAGTTGTAATTCTATTGCTGAAATTAGTGTAAAAAAAAGCGAAAAACAAGGATTTTCATGCATATACCAGATGGATTTATTTCTGTTCCAGTAGCAGCAGCTACAAGTTTAGCCAGTGGAGCAGCTTTATTTGTGTCCTTTGGGCGATCGCAAACAGCTTTTGGTGTTCGTCGCGCTCCCGTATTAGGATTAACCACAGCCTTTATTTTTGCCGCCCAAATGATTAATTTTCCCGTAGCGGGAGGTACTAGCGGACACCTGTGCGGCGGTGCTTTAGCGGCGATTATGTTAGGTAGTCCTTGGGCAGCAATGTTATGTATAGCAACAGTTTTAATAATTCAAGCAGTGCTATTTGCTGATGGTGGTATTACTGCCTTGGGTGCAAATATTTTAAACTTGGGAGTAATCAGTGTTTGGGTAGCTTGGTTCTTAACCCAGACCTTACAGCGACTACTGGGTGGTTCTAAAGGGCGTTTACCCCTAGCCGCAGGTATAGCAGCAGGTGTTAGTGTAGTGGCAGCAGCTATAGCTTGTGCTATTCAGTTAGCCCTTTCTGGGACAGCACCAGCGAATATAGTTTTACCTGCAATGACAGGTGTACATATTTTGATCGGTGTAGGTGAAGGCTTGATTACTGGTGGTGTGTTAGCCTATTTAGCCACAGCACGTCCAGACTTGTTACCGGGAGAAGAAGAGAAATTTGGAGGATGGTTGATACCAGTGGTGAGTATTTTCCTAGTTGCAGGTGTTTTATCTTTATTTGCTTCCGCTTGGCCAGATGGGTTAGAAAGAGTAGCAGAAAACTTGGATTTTATCAACAAAGCCGAAGAAGTCAGAGTTGTAGTACCAACACCCTTAGCTGATTATGAAATTCAAGGTTTAGGACAAATCGGTACAAGTATTACTGGTTGGGTAGGTGCGACAGCTTGCTTTGCTGTGGCTTTTGGTATTGCTAAAGTGATGAAACCTAAAAATGCTTAACATTTCCTTGGCATTACGCTTGCAATTATCCCTGATCATTGTGATTGGGGCAGCTTTTTTAAAGCCTCATAGCTGGTCAAATTTGCTGGTGTATGGTGCGATCGCACTTTTGTGGGTATTTATATTCCGGGTTTCTATTCGCAAATTAGGGAGTTTACTAGGTGCAGAATTGATTTTTCTGTCATTGGTAGCGTTACCCTTGGGGTGGGAAAAAGCAAGTTTTTTACTGGTGCGATCGCTAATTTGTTTAATAGTCATGAATAGCTTTTTACTCACCTTACCCCCCCACAGTTTTGGCATCGCCCTTAAAGGTTTACCCGTACCCGCCCCATTAAAGGAAAATTTGCTCCTAGCTGGGCAATATCTAGAAATTTTACTATCAGAATTAGCCAGAATGCAGCGTAGCGCCCAACTACGAGGTTTAAATGGTGCTGGGGGATGGTTACGTTATGCCAGTGCAGCTATGATCGGCTCTTTGTATCTGCGTACTTTAGACAGAGCAGAACGAGTTTATGGGGCAATGATCACTCGTGGTTACAATGGTCAACTACCTATAGACTCTACCCTTAACCCAAAAGAACGTTTTACACTAATCTTAGTCGTCATTATTGCTGCTTGTATCACCGTCAGTTCCTATTTTTAATACACCAGGAAACAGGAAGGGGAGATGGGTAGATGGGGAGGAAAGGGAAGTTAATAACCCAATCACCAATCACCAATCACCAATCACCAATCACCTATATTTGAGTTGTGAATCTTGACATCCTTAACTTCTCATCCCCAAACTTTTATCTTTCATCCTCATACCTCTGTCGTTGAGGTGAAAAATCTGGTGTATGCCTACTCACACCAGCAACCCGTATTAAAAGATATTTCCTTTACCTTAAATGCAGGCGATCGCGTCGCTTTAATGGGTGCAACAGGTTCAGGAAAAAGCACTCTCCTAGAAAATCTCATCGGTTTAAAACATCCCCACAGTGGCACAATTTCTATTAACGGTATTCCCGTAGAACCAAATACGTTACCCCAAATACGCAGACACATCGGTTTTACTTTTCAAGATGCCAATGATCAATTATTTATGCCGACAATTTTGGAAGATGTCACCTTTGGACCACGCAACTATGGTATTTCACCAGCAGTAGCAACGGACAAAGCACGACAGTTATTAGCTGATTTTGGTTTAGAAGAATATGCTCACCGTTCCGCACACGAACTTTCTGGAGGACAAAGACGTTTAGCTGCCCTAGCATCAATATTAGCTCTAGACCCAGCAATTCTGATTTTAGATGAACCAACCAACGGACTTGATCCTGCATGGCGACGACATTTAGCCCAAGTATTATTAAAGTTGCCTGTGCAGGTAATGTTAATTGCTTCCCATGACTTACAGTGGTTAGGGAAAGTGACCCAACGTGCTTTAGTCCTTTCAGGTGGTCAAATTCATATAGACAGCCAGATCCATCCGCTATTACAAGATGGCAAAACCTTGGATCAGTTAGGTTTACCAGTAGACTGGTGATGAGATTGACACTCTCCGGGCTAAAGCCACGGAGATTCTACATTCTACGTCAGAATTTGCTTGAGATATTTGTCTATGCTTTTTGGAACTATGAAATTAACATAAGTTTACTTTTTACTAAGAATTGTCGTATATTTTTAATATTTGACACAAAAGGAGTTAATAATGCTTACGTCGGAGGCACAAAAGCCGCTGACAATCCCGCCCAAAGAACTTTTAGCACCTCCTGGGGATTTTAATCCCACAATGTTGCTATTTTTTACAGTAGTGACAATGTTGGTATTTTCCAACTTTGGTTATTGGGTATGGGAATGGCCGCATTGGCTATGTTTTAGCATTAACACTCTGGCTTTACACTGTTCTGGGACGATTATTCATGATGCTTGTCATCAGTCCGCCCATCGTAACCGGGTGATTAATGCGATGTTAGGGCATGGTAGCGCCCTGATTTTGGCTTTTGCTTTTCCAGTATTTACACGAGTACATCTTCAGCATCATGGTAACGTCAATCACCCCAAAGACGACCCAGATCATTACGTTTCTACGGGTGGTCCATTATGGTTGATAGCGGTGAGGTTTTTGTACCATGAAGTATTTTTCTTTCAACGGCGATTGTGGCGCAAATATGAGCTACTAGAATGGTTTATTAGCCGTTTGATTGTAGTTTCTATTGTTTATATTTCCGTCCAATATCACTTTTTGGGCTATATTCTCAATTTTTGGTTTATTCCAGCGTTTATAGTGGGAATAGGACTAGGGTTATTTTTTGATTATTTACCCCATCGTCCCTTTGTAGAACGCGATCGCTGGAAAAATGCCCGCGTATATCCTGGTAAAATTCTCAACATCCTGATTTTAGGACAGAATTACCACCTCATTCATCATTTGTGGCCTTCAATTCCTTGGTA
Organism: Sphaerospermopsis kisseleviana CS-549; assembly: GCF_028329225.1. Classification (NCBI taxonomy): domain Bacteria; kingdom Bacillati; phylum Cyanobacteriota; class Cyanophyceae; order Nostocales; family Aphanizomenonaceae; genus Sphaerospermopsis; species Sphaerospermopsis kisseleviana. The sequence goes on from NZ_JAQMTI010000243.1 coordinate 16,108, forward strand.
TAATTACCAACCCACTTACTATTTGATGAAACCGCTGTTAGATGAAAAAGGTAGTCCTCAGACTTCAGGGTTATTGCAGAAAAAGGATTTCTTTGAGTTTGTCTATGATATTTTCATAGGTATTCGCTTTCATCACCACAAAGAATAGGTAAATTTTTAAGGTGGGTTAACGACTGTTTAACCCACTAATATAAATAGGGTTTGCTGAAAAAGTCCCTTCGTTGAGGCAGGGAATAGGGAATAGGGAATAGGGAATAGTTTTAGCTATCTGTTATCCCCAGATTTTCTAATTTATCAGACCCAAAATGCACGGTTTTTAAGGTATACCCTTCAAAAATCTTACACTTTCTTTCCTCCTGATCAGCCTCGAACCTTTGATTTACGAGTATTTTGGGTTTATTCAGCAAGCCCTAAATAAATTCAATGTTGATTTTTCTCAATATTAAAATGAATCTGACGATAAAAACAGAATCTTCAACCTAGCATTTGCTAACTCTCAAATTCTTCATCGTCAGATTTATAAATCAGTCAAATTACAAGAACAGAAAGCTTCAAAAAAGCGGTAGAAATTAAAAATTAAAACAGATAATTGTTGGGTTTTAATTTTCAATTTTCAATTTTCAATTTTTAATTCTTTACGGTGTTCCCACCGCACCAGAATAAACCAAACCCCGCTGCATATCCAAAGTCAAAATTGACCCATCTTTTATTACCTGCGTCGCTTCCTTCACACCAACAATAACAGGTACACCAAGACGTAAACCAATTACTGCTGCGTGACTAGTAAGACTTTCATCTTCAGTAATAATCCCACTAGCTTTGCGAATCGCATCAACAAAATCAACGCCTGTACTCGATGCCACCAAAATATCACCATGATTAAAATGAGTCGCATCTATACCAGTACGCACAACCCTAGCGCGGCCACTGACAGAACCTTGTCCTAAACCAATACCTTGACCTAGTACCGCTGTCACCACTTCCACTTTAATCAAATCTGTTGACCCAGAAACACCTTGCAGTGTACCAGCAGTCATCACCACTAAATCACCCTCACTCAACAGGTTTTTTTCCTGGGCTACATTAATAGCAGCTTGGAAGGTTTGACCAGTAGAAGGTAAATCTAACACCAACAACGGTTTTACACCCCAAACCATCTGCAACTGTCGCGCCACATTGACATGGGGTGTGATGGCTAAAATTGGCGTTTTCGGACGGTATTTAGAAACATTCCGCGCAGTTGCTCCCGTTTGTGTCAAAGTCATAATTGCTGCTGCACCTAAATTCTCAGCAATTTGACCAACTGCTTGACTGATAGCATTAGGAATAGAACGTTTATCATCTCGCGTCAAACGGGAAGGATGTTCTGCTTCTTCCTGTTCAATGCGTTCAGCAATTCTCGCCATAGTTGCTACCGCTTCCACAGGATAACTACCTACAGCAGTTTCGTTGGAAAGCATCACCGCATCCGTACCATCTAAAATCGCGTTAGCCACATCAGATACTTCTGCACGGGTAGGACGGGGGTTGCTGACCATGCTATCTAACATTTGGGTAGCGGTGATGATGGGAATACCCAAACGGTTAGCAGTAGCAATTAACCGCTTTTGCAACACAGGTACATCTTCTGCTGGCAATTCTACCCCTAAATCACCTCTAGCCACCATCACCCCATCACACAAAGACAGAACCGCTTCCATTTGTTCTATCGCTTCGTGTTTTTCAATTTTGGCAACTACAGGAACATTTTTCCCGGTACTGGTAATTAACTCTTTAATTTCGATAATATCCTGGGGATTGCGAACAAAGGAAAGTGCTACCCAGTCTACACCCTGATCTAGACCAAACATCAGATCCTCGCGGTCTTTGTCGGTCATGGCTTTGATGGATAAGTAAACTCCCGGAAAATTAACACCTTTGTTGTTAGAAAGTTTACCTGCAACTGTAACCCGACAATGTAAATCACCTTTATCGCGGTTAATTTCCTCAACAACCATTTCTACCCGGCCGTCATCGAGGAGAATTTTGGAACCGACGGGGACTTCTTCTGCTAAATAATCGTAGGTAACGCAGCTAATTTCTTGAGTTCCTACCACTGGGCGGTTTGTTAAAGTGAAGCGATCGCCCTTAGACAACATGATAAAACCATTTTCAAATTGTCCCAAGCGAATTTTTGGACCTTGCAAATCTTGTAAAATTGCTACAGGTCTATTCAGTTCAAAAGCGGTTTGTCTAATTAACCGGATACTGCGCTGATGGTCAGCATGAGTGCCGTGGGAAAAATTTAATCGCAGTGTCGTTGCACCCGCTTCAATAATTGCTTTCAGCATTTCTGGACTACTGGTAGCAGGTCCAACAGTAGCAACAATTTTGGTTCGGCGCAGAGAATCTCTTAGTTGCGTCATGGGCGGATTTTAGAATTTTTTGGTTCTATCTGGGAAATAATGGTAAATTAAGCAGTCAATTCTTTTCAGTCACTGCTATATCAATGTCAATTAATATCAAAAGCAGTGAAAGTGGGGGTGAAGTATAGATTTGATTTCGTACAGTTAGTAACTTTATAGAAAAATCTCCTCAAGCCACTTCCTCTAATCAGCAAGACTCCGGTTAAATCTTACTATACAGAATCCGCAGAAAAAAGTTAGAAATAACTCAGGATTAAGTTATAGACAAGTCAGAGTTAATTTTACTTCTCAACAGACCTGATAGACACTTCCAGCTTGTCTAACCTGTAATCTTGGATTTGATTAGCAGCAATCACAAGAAAATCGCCGAAAGGCACGGAAGCCACTTGGCTATCTTACAGTGGAGGAAGTTCCAACGGCGAATTAATTCGCCGTGATGGTATAATCAAGGGGCGAGTAAGAATAACCATCTGCACGAAGAAGTATTTTGATCAGGAGAAACCCCTGATTTATCTCTCTCGGCTTTGACCGTAGCCTGGGTAAACAAGCAAAGGCAAGATACAGAGTGTATGCCGCCATAATTCGATTGCTTGACGGAATTCCATAAGTTGTGTAAAAACATCCATAGCGGTTATATGAGAATTGGTTGTGCTTTTTTCATTTTCCGCTATTGGGGTGTCTGTTCTTACAGGCATCCCTTGATTTTTTGCTGTCTCTCGATTTACTGACTATTTACCGATCGCTCTTCTTTTAGTCTAAAGTCCAGTAATTAAATTTGCTTGCAATATTCTATCTGTCAACCCAAAGTTAACAGCCCAGAGGATATATCTACTACTAATCGTCTAGTTTTTAACCACTGACGACCTAGTAAAATTTCTGAAATTCCTTGACCTACATGAACGGGAATATCAAAATCTTGTCCGTCAATTCGCACTTTTCCTAAATAAATGTCAAATTCCGCATTTCCTTGGGCTGTGAGCATTGTTTGTTGTTCTAGATACATCCAATCTAGTGCTTCTAAATCCTGGTTGTTAATTGCCAGCCACCAAGAAAAACCTGTATCAAAAAGTGCTTCTACTGGTAGTTCTAAACCGTCAGCAGCCATTAACTCTATCTCAAAAAATAATTCATCCTCATCACCAAATTTACCCGAAATCATATTCTGCCACACACCCCAGTTTCGTTGATGCGGAAAACGTGCAGCTTGACATTTGGGTATTTTTCATGTGCCTTCTGTGCAGCAAAAAAAGCATCTTCATTAAGAAAATATTCGCCACTGTCAGGCTCAACTGCTATGTACCAGTTGTAGTGAGTTTTGATTAATTCTGGTTGTACTTGGTCAAAAATGAGTTTACAGCGTTGGTACAATCTTTCGCGTTCAGCAAGCCATTGAGCTTTCTGTTCTTGGGTCCACTGAATTTCTGGGAAGATTCTTCCCCTGCGTAGTGTACTCGTAGACTTAACTTCACTCATGGTTGGTTCTGCCTTAGTGCAATATTTATATTGTCTAATATTTCCGACTATTATCATTAAAATTTTTTGCTCTTGCGTTGGTTTTATGGTAGGGCATTAAAATCAAAGGGTTTACAGTTACCGTTTTTGGTTACTCTCCTGAACAACCAGAATCTAAACTTAAGCTCGGTTTAATGTTACAAAAAACTAGATCGCCAGAAAGTTTGAAAGTTGAGGAAACTATTAATCTTATTCGGAGTTTTTATCTAAAATCATATTCTGCACAAGAATTGCTAACAAGAAGTAAGTTAGAGCATAAACGCTATAGCCTTGTAGCAATTTTCCCAAAGGATGATCCAAATTTTATATCGTATATGACCGGACTTGCTACTATCAACCTACTTATAGTGGCAATTCAAACACTGAGTATACAAATTGCGACTGAGCGTAAACAAGGATGGATTAAAATACTTAGAATCACTCCTCTACCAGCTTGGATATACCTAACCTCAAATGTTAATTTTGAGTTGGGTTTTGAATCCTAGTAGCATACAGTGATTTTACTGTAATTCTGTCATCAAGAGCAGATGAGTGGAAATTTTGGGTAAATGTGAATATCTGTTAGTATTAGTTAAGAAAACAGTAACTAGCTACTAACCTCAAAATAGTCAATAGCGTTATCAACATCATCATCGGTTCATTACTCATGGGTGGTTGTTCTGTGTTTATAAAATCCGCATTAGTAAGGATGTATCAATAATTTTTCAAAAAGCTACTCAATTAAGAGTGGTTTTTGTTTTGGGTGTAGAATTGGATTACCCTGAATGGGTTTTTACTACTTGTAGCATATTCATATTAATCGTGCGTAAGTATACAGTAATTGCTCCTGTGAGCCTAAGTATTGCTTTGTTGATGACTGGTTGTAATGAGAGTAAAATCTCTCAGTGTCAACGATTGGTTAAAGTTGTGAATCAAGGGACTTCTTTGATTGATAACAATAAAGGAACACAAGTAACAACTAGCTTGCAACTCTCCAAAGATTTGCAAAATGTCACTAAATCAATTCAAGAATTAAGATTAGCAGATCCCAAACTCCAAGAATTTCAAAGTAGTTTTGCCAAAGTTTTTGATAATCTCAGTCAAGCGATCGCTAAAGCTGCTAATGCTCTGGGTACAACTAAAACAGCAGAAGCTTCTACAGCAGGTAGGGTAAAAATCCAAAAGGCCAGAACAGATATTGACTCAGCATTAACAGCAGCAGCTAAAAGTGCTGGTAAAGAATCAGATACCTTTGGGAATCAGTTAAATAAATACTGTAGTCAATCGCAATGATTTTTGATTTTTTACCCCTCCTGTGGGGAGATATTTGACCATTTTGGACAATTAATTTATAATCAGTAGGAATTTAAAGATATTTTAAACCTTCCACCCAAAATATTTTATATTTTGGGTTATTTTTTGGCTGCTTGTAGAGCAGGTTATATAGGGCGATCATGTTTGCGCTCTCATTATAGCCAAACTGCGAATAGTTAAATCTGGTAATTTATCTACAAAAGCAACATATTTGTCAGGGTGTTCCTTGGGCAAAAGTTTTACATTTTTGATTATGACTCGCTAAAGGTTCAGGGGGTGTGAGATTCATTTCTGTTCCCAAGGGGGAGTTGTTTGCATGGTCTTACGTAAACGTTCATTAGCTTGAGGAGGTGCATCTAGTAAGGCAGTAAATTCTGCATAAGCTTCTGGAGTAGCCCAAAAAATAGTTCGTTCCAGTAAATTTTCCTCGGCTGCATTCCGCGCTGCGTGCATACACATTTGGTTGGTTGAGGATACACTACGATTTTCTTCACGCCACTGGTTGACAAGTGTAGTGAAAGTTGTTTCTATTTCTTCGGGTCTGGAGGAGGTTTGTAGTTTTTTCATATAGCTGCTAATTTGCCTATTTTATGATATGTTGGTTTATGCGAGGTGAGCGTTCACAGTGTTATACTTGTAAGAATCCAATTACCCAAAACTATTCCCTAATAAGGAAAATGCTTAATCTAAAACAATTTTATACAATTATTAAACCGTGGACGTTTTTGATAGGTATTTAGGTATTATAGAATCAAATAGTTAGATACTAAAATTACTATGTTAATCAGATTTACAGTAGAAAATTTCTTGTCCTTTAACCAAAGAATAGATTTTAACCTGATTGCTTCTGATGAAAGCCATCATATTCATCATGTAGTTAAATGTGATTCTGACGATTCAATTAGATTACTGAGAACATCTATAATTTATGGTGCTAATGCTTCTGGCAAATCTAACTTAATTAAAGCCATGAAATTTGCTAGAGACTTTATTGTAGAAGGAGTTGAAAAAAATAAAAATATCAATGTCAATAATTTTAAACTAGATAAAACCTGTTATACAAAACCATCTAGATTTGAGTTTGAATTTAGAGCTAATGATAAACAATATGCTTATGGTTTTTTAGTTGATAAACATAAAATCCATGAAGAATGGTTATTTGAAATTGGTGTAAATACAGAAATACCTATTTATGAAAGAATAGAAGAAAATATTAATTTTCATAATTTTAGCCATGAGTTTTTTGTAAATAGTTCTGAAGAAGAAAGAAACAGAATCCGTTATGAAGCAGCCAGTACAAGAGAGAATTTACTGTTTTTAACTAATTCACAAGAACGTAAAGTAAAACAACTAGAATCTGTATTTGAGTGGTTTCATAGTGTTTTGAAAATCATTTTTCCTAACTCTAAACCTTTGCTACCTTTTTTTAGTCAATCAGTTCAAAATTCTTTGAGTAAGTTTTTAGCATCTTTAGACTTGGGGATTAAAAAAATTACTACTAATACAATTGATTTAGATGATTATAACGAAATACCCTCTGAAATTAAAGATGAGATAAAGAAAGATTTCCCCTATGAGGAAGGTGAGGAAAATGCAATATTTATACCTGCCTTAAAATGTATTATTTCTCAAGCAAAAGATGAAACAGATAAATTGATGGTTCTTAATTTATCACCTGTAAGATTAGACAAAGAAAATAGTGAAGTGAAATTTGAAATATCAGAAGAGTCAGATGGTACGCAAAGACTAATAGATTTATTTCCTATGTTAATACATTTGTCAAAGGGAAGTGCTGTTTATGTCATAGATGAAATTGAAAGAAGTCTACATTCTTTACTCATGAAGAAACTTTTTGATTATTTTCTAAATCAAACTGAAAATCAAAATTCAAATAGTCAATTAATTGCTACTACTCATGAAGTTTATTTACTAGACATCAAGGATATTTTTAGGAAAGATGAAATTTGGTTTGTAGAAAAAGATAAATATGGACAATCTGTACTTTATTCTTTAGCTAATACAGATGTTGAAAACTTAGATTTAACTGCTGGATATCTTAATGGAAGATTTGGTGCAATACCTTTTATTAAAGATTTAAAATCTTTGGGATGGAGAGAGGAAAAATAAAATGGGTAGAGAGCGAAATACAAATTATCAGAGTAGATCGAGTCACATTGCTAGTAAGTGTAATAAAAATGGAAAATGGAAACTATATATAATAGCTGCGGAAGGTGATAAAAAAGAACCCAATTATTTTAATGCTCTAACAGCTAAATATGAACAAGATTTTCGTTTGAGTAATATTCACGTAGAGTTTATAGATCGAGAAGAAGAAAAAGCTGGTAATTCAGATCCTAAGTACGTCTATCAAACTCTCTTGAAATTCTATGAAGAATTAGAGAAAAAATATGGTCTTCAAGAATATGATGAATTGTGGATGATTATAGATACAGATGATTATAATACTCGGCAAACAACTATTTCTGAAATATTAAAAAAGTGCCATAAAAACCCAGTATATAAATTATGTATCAGTAATCCCTGTTTTGAAATTTGGTTGATTTTGCACTTTTTTGATTTGGAAACGAGTTTGCAAGATTGTATTCCAGAACATCTATTAAAAACAAGTGTAAAAAATTATATTGAAGAAAATTCAACTAGCTTAAAAGATTATATTAAAAATCAATATATTAAAAAAAGACCAGGAATTTGTAAAAAGCTATGGAATATCATTCACCAAAGTCAGAAGCAGCCTTCTGATGAAAAAATGCTTGAATATATCCCACAAGCAATTTATAGAGCCAAAATACTTGGTGAATGCAACCCAAATGATCCAGATTATCCAGAACATAAAATTGGGACAGAAATTTACAAATTACTAGAGAAGTTAACGCAAATTTCTATAAATCTAGAGAGCTAATAAAGTAAAAAAGTTTGAAAATAAATAAAACTAAATCCCCTAAAAAAAACCCCCACCTTGCGGCAGGGGATTTTTTAGTTACTTACCTAAAACCAGTAGTCAAGATCAACCGAACTTACCAGCAGTAGAAGCAATGAGGAACGCTGCGTAGGTGACGATATAGCCAACGGTGAAGTGAGCTAAACCAACCACACGAGCTTGAACGATGGAGAGAGCAACGGGCTTATCTTTCCAGCGAACCAAGTTAGCTAGAGGAGTACGCTCGTGCGCCCAAACCAAGGTTTCAATTAACTCTTGCCAGTAACCTCTCCAGGAGATTAAGAACATGAAACCGGTTGCCCAAACCAGGTGTCCAAAGAGGAACATCCAAGCCCAAACAGAGAGGTTGTTCATGCCGTAGGCGTTGTAACCGTTGATCAACTGAGCAGAGTTCGCCCAGAGGTAGTCACGGAACCAGCCCATCAAGTAGGTGGAGTTTTCGTTGAACTGAGCAACGTTACCTTGCCAAATACCCAGGTGTTTCCAGTGCCAGTAGAATGTTACCCAACCAATGGTGTTTAACATCCAGAACATAGACAGGTAAAAAGCGTCCCAAGCGGAGATGTCGCAAGTACCGCCACGGCCTGGACCGTCGCAGGGGAACGCATAACCGAAGTCCTTTTTATCGGGCATCAGTTTAGAACCACGAGCATCCAAAGCACCTTTAACAAGTACCAAGGTGGTGGTGTGGATAGCCAAGGCGAAAGCGTGGTGAACCAAGAAGTCGCCAGGACCAATTGTTAAGAACAAGGAGTTTGTTCCAGAGTTAATGGCATCTAACCAGCCAGGTAGCCAAACGTTACCAGCGTTGGGGTAAGCGGTGTAGGCGATACTGTCAGGGTTGGACAATAATACATCCAATCCGTACAGAGCTTTACCTTGAGCCGCTTGAATGAATTGAGCAAATACTGGTTCGATGAGGATTTGTTTTTCAGGAGTACCGAAAGCAACTACTACATCGTTGTGAACGTACAAGCCCAAGGTGTGGAAACCAAGGAATAAGGATACCCAGCTGAGGTGAGAGATGATCGCCTCTTTGTGCTGTAACATCCGGTCTAATACGTTGCCTTTGTTTTGTTCGGGATCGTAGTCACGAACCCAGAAGATTGCGGCGTGTGCAAAAGCACCAACCATCAAGAAACCAGCGATGTACTGGTGGTGGGTGTACAGTGCTGCCTGTGTGGTGTAGTCCTTAGCGATGAAAGCATAAGGAGGCAGAGCGTACATATGTTGAGCAACCAAGGAAGTAATTGTTCCTAACGCAGCCAAAGCCAAAGACAATTGGAAGTGTAAGGAGTTGTTGATAGTGTCGTACAAACCTTGGTGGGGCAGGTTAAACTGACCTTCGCTCTTGCTACCGGGAACTAAACCGGACTTGGAGTTGAGCATTTCTTTGATGCTGTGACCAATTCCGAAGTTAGTGCGGTACATATGACCAGCGATGATGAAGATAACAGCGATCGCCAAGTGGTGGTGAGCCATGTCAGTCAACCACAAGGATTCTGTTTGGGGGTGGAAACCGCCCAAGAATGTGAGGATCGCAGTACCAGCACCAGTGGAAGTACCAAAAAGATGGCCAGCAGTGTCAGGGTTCTGAGCGTAAACACCCCAGTTACCAGTGAAGAAGGGGGTTAAGCCTGCGGGGTGGGGAGCAACGGACAGGAAGTTATCCCAGCCTACGTGGATACCACGGGATTCGGGGATAGCAACGTGAACCAAGTGACCAGTCCAAGCTAAGGAGCTAACACCGAACAAACCAGCCAGGTGGTGGTTCAGACGGGGTTCAGCACTCTTGAACCAAGAGAGGCTAGGACGGAACTTGGGTTGTAAGTGCAACCAACCAGCGAACAGGAACAATGCAGCCAACAGCAACAAGCCCAAAGAACCTACATACAGTTCTTGGTTTGTCCGCATCCCGATGGTGTACCACCAGTGATAAACACCGGAGTAAGCAATGTTTACAGGATTGCTTGCGCCAGCTTGAGTGAAAGCGTCAACTGCTGGTGCGCCGAAGTGGGGGTCCCAAATCGCATGGGCGATAGGACGGACATGAAGGGGATCTTTAATCCACTGTTCAAAGTTACCTTGCCAGGCTACGTGGAACAGGAGGCTGGAAGCCCACAAGAAAATGATTGCCAAGTGACCGAAGTGAGTGGCGAAAATCTTTTGGTAAAGATTTTCTTCTGTCATGCCATCGTGGCTCTCAAAGTCATTGCCCATGGCGATCGCATACCAAATGCGCCGCGTAGTTGGGTCCTGTGCGAGATCCTGGCTAAATTTTGGAAATTTTGTTGCCATAGGGTTGATGATTCCTCTGACCTTTAGCCATTGCTATCACTGCTACCAGTGAAATTTTGGATTTTGGGTTGGAGATTGATCCAAAACCCAAAATATTCACTGAAATTTTTTAACCTACTGAAAGGATGTGTGCGTGGAAGAATGCCCAGGTGGTGGCTATTCCTCCGAGTAGATAGTGAGCTACACCTACTGCCCGACCTTGAGTGATGCTCAAAGCACGGGGTTGAATTGTAGGAGCTACTTTCAGTTTATTATGCGCCCAGACGATGGACTCAATTAATTCTTGCCAGTAGCCACGACCACTGAACAGGAACATTAAGCTGAATGCCCAAACAAAGTGAGCGCCTAAGAACATCAGTCCATAAGCGGACAGTTCACTACCGTAGGAGTTGATTACTTGTGTAGCTTGCGCCCACAGGAAGTCACGTAACCAACCGTTGATGGTGATAGCACTTTGTGCAAAGTTGTCACCTGTGATATGACTTACCACACCATCATCTACTGTACCCCATACATCAGACTGCATTTTCCAGCTGAAGTGGAAAATTACAATTGACAAGGAGTTATACATCCAGAACAGTCCCAAGAATACATGGTCCCAACCAGAAACTTGGCAAGTACCACCACGGCCTGGACCGTCGCAAGGGAAGCGGAAGCCTAAGTTGGCTTTGTCTGGAATTAGACGAGAACTGCGAGCGTACAATACACCTTTGAGCAGAATCAGCACAGTCACGTGAATGGTGAAGGCGTGAATGTGGTGAATCATGAAGTCGGCTGTACCTAAAGGAATTGCAGCAGCAGCTACTTTTCCGCCTACAGCTAACACACCACCGCCAAACACATAACTTACTGTTTCTAGGGCGTTAGGTGCGGTTGTTCCTGGTGCTAGTGTATGTAGGTTTTGTACCCACTGAGCAAACACTGGTTGCAATTGAATTGCAGCATCAGAGAACATATCTTGGGGACGACCCAAGGCACGCATGGTGTCGTTGTGGATGTACAAACCAAAGCTGTGGAAGCCGAGGAAAATACAAACCCAGTTGAGGTGAGAGATGATTGCATCACGGTGACGAATCACGCGATCCAATACGTTGTTTTGGTTCACAACGGGATCATAATCACGCACCATGAAGATTGCTGCGTGAGCAGCACCACCCACAATCAAGAAGCCACCGATCCAAATATGGTGAGTGAAGATACACAACTGAGTAGCGTAGTCAGTTGCCAAATAAGGATAGGGGGGCATCGCGTACATGTGATGCGCGATGATGATTGTCAAGGAACCCAAGAAAGCCAGGTTAGTAGCCAACTGAGCGTGCCAAGAGGTGGTCAAGTTTTCATACAGTCCTTTGTGGCCTTCGCCTGTGAAAGGACCTTTGTGGTTTTCTAGGATATCTTTGATGCTGTGACCGATACCCCAGTTGGTGCGGTACATATGACCGGCAATGATGAACAGCACTGCGATCGCCAAGTGGTGATGAGCAATATCAGTCATCCACAAACCGCCTGTTACGGGGTTCAAGCCGCCTTTGAAGGTCAGAATATCAGCATAAGTTCCCCAGTTCAAGGTGAAGAAAGGTGCTAAACCACTAGCAAAGCTGGGATACAACTCTGTGATTAAGTCTTTGTTCAAAATGAACTCATGGGGCAAGGGGATGTCCTTAATGGCAACACCAGCGTCTAATAGCTTGTTAACTGGTGCGGACACATGGATTAAGTGACCTGTCCATCCCAAAGAACCGCAACCTAGCAATACTGATAGGTGGTGATTCAACATTGACTCCACGTTCTGGAACCATTCCAGTTTGGGAGCGCGTTTGTGGTAATGGAACCAACCAGCGAACAGGAACAAGCCCGCTAATACTAAGCCGCCAATGGCAGTTACGTATAGTTGGAAAGAGCTAGTGATACCCCAGCCACGCCATACTTGGAACAAGCCAGAGGTGATTTGAATGCCGTGGAAACCACCGCCCATATCACCGTTTAAAATATCTTGTCCCACAATAGGCCAAACTGTTTGGGCGCTGGGCTTGACTCCTAATGGATCAGCCAGCCAAGCTTCATAGTTGGAGAACTTAGCGCCGTGGAATAACATTCCGCTTAACCAAATTGTCACTACAGCCAAGTGGCCAAAGTGAGCAGAGAAGATTTTGCGAGAAATGTCTTCTAAGTCGCTTGTATGTGTATCGAAGTCATGGGCGAGGGCGTGCAGGTCCCAAATCCAGGTGGTGGTTTTTGGTCCTTTAGCTAAGGTTCTGTCGAAGTGTCCTGGTTTAGCCCATTTCTCAAATGAGGTGGGTACAGGATCGTTATCAACGATGACTCTTGCTTTTTTCTCCTCTCGCTCCGGAGGACTAATCGTCATTCGACCTCCTCTGTGAATAGGGAATGAGGAATCATGTACACCACAGAGTGAATTTCACTCTTTGTCCCCAGATGTTTTTTGGGGACCTGTGGATTTGTTGTTTCTGTTGAATTATAGAGTCTGTACTTGTACTTTGTTGGAGACATTTTAACAATAATTCAAAATCGCCAGATTTATTGTCATATCTGCCTTTTTATATTCAAAGCTATTGTAAAAAAGTCAATACTTTTTCTATTAAATTTACAAACTATAACAATTCTTAAAATTTATGGTTAATCTCTAATACAGCTATAAATCATCATGTTGTAACTGGATATGTTGCTTATGCTGAAATTTAAATCTGTAAATTTAGTGATAAATATTACTTAATTTTCATATTTTTCATCTTTATGTAAAGAGATGAACCAAATTTTCTGTAAATCACAAAGTTACAACAGCTTGCCGTTTTCAGTAGTCAGCTTGCAGCAGCATAACCTTTGATATGTAAGGCTTTTTGATGTAAATTTATAACTAAGAAACCTGCAATTTGCTGTATACCCCAGTCTGGGTTTATGGTATCTGGGGTGTAGGGTGTAAAGTGTAGTTAATAAATTTTGCTGAATAAAATCATAGGTATAACAGCATGAAATGTAAACAAAAACAAGCTTTTAATGAAGCATTAAACAAGAGCTTACCTATTTTTAAGTGGCTCTTGACTTTGGTGCTGGTGTTAGGTTTAAGTAGTTGTGCTGATAAAGCTGGTGGACAAGACGTATTTATTGATAAGCAAAAACCAGTTGCTGAAATTGCCCAAGTTGATCGTAAATTTTCAGAAACTGCTCCTCCAAAGCTAATACAAGAACTAAGAGGAGATTTGGAAAGTTATCAACCACAGGTAACAATACTTACGCCTACAGCAGATGAGATAATTGAAGATAATACTGTTACAGTCCGTTTTCAGGTTAAGGACTTACCAATTTTTAAAGATCCCAAATGGCAACTGGGACCACATCTGCACGTAATTCTTGACAATCAACCTTATATAGCTGTTTACGACTTAAATAAGCCTTTAGTATTCCCTGATTTATCCGCAGGTACTCATACTTTGCGTGTATTTGCGTCTCGTCCTTGGCATGAAAGCTTTAAAAATGAAGGTGCTTATGCCCAAACCACATTTCACGTCTTTACTAAAACCGACGATAACAACCCTGACCCTAATTTACCTCTTCTCACCTATAGTCGTCCTAATGGTAGTTATGGTGCTGAACCAATTATGTTGGATTTTTACCTAACTAACGCGCCTTTGCATCTTATGGCTGAAGATCATCCTGAAGACACAATGAGCGATTGGCGTATTCGTTGCACAATTAATGGTGAAAGTTTTATTTTTGACCGCTGGCAAACAGTCTACCTCAAAGGTTTTAAACCTGGTAAAAACTGGGTAGAACTAGAATTTCTTGATAACCAAGGCAACCCAGTAAAAAATGTCTTTAATAGTACAGTGAGAGTGATTAATTACCAACCGGGTGGTAAAGATACCCTTTCTAGAATGGTAAGAGGGGAAGTTACGGCTGATGAAGTGCGTGGTATTGTAGACCCAAATTACACAGTTGAGATTCCTATTACTGAACCTACACCTACTGTAACGCCCAAAGTTGAAGAAATTCCAGCACCTCAACCACAGGTAGGACCCAAGACAGAAAAACCCACAGTTCCAGAAATTGAAGTTTCTCCTATTCCTCAACCACAGGTAGAACCCAAGACAGAAAAACCCACAGTTCCAGAAATTGAAGTTTCTCCTATTCCTCAACCACAGGTAGAACCCAAGACAGAAAAACCCACAGTTCCAGAAATTGAAGTTTCTCCTATTCCTCAACCC
>NZ_JAQMTI010000244.1:0-15178 GCF_028329225.1 Sphaerospermopsis kisseleviana CS-549
ATGGGAGCAGTTATCCCTCAGTAGACTTTCACGCCTTAGCCAGACGCGATTGTGTTCCAATTAAGTTTCTGAAAAAGACTACCACCATCATTGCTTGGTTTTCGCGTCGGCAATAGTCTCAATTCAATACTTGATATCACTGTATTATATATCAAGTAGTTGATTTTTTCCTAAAAATATATTGATTTTTGTCAATATAAGTATAGTTTTGTCTATGAAATTGTCAACTTAGGACTTGCTCTTTTCGCTTCTTTAGCAACCGCTTCTACTTCATCATTAACCAAAGTCTCTAAAATAGCTTTAGCTTCTGCACCACCTAAATTACCCAAAGCCTGAACAACTCTATAACGCACCTGCCAATCTGAATTAGTAGAATAGGTTGCTAAAAGGGAAACTGCATCTGGGTTTCCCAACTCTCCCAGGGAACTAATAGCCGCAGTTTGCACTAAACCATTATCTGAAGCAAGTGCTTGTTTGAGGAGTTCAAAACCCCGTGGATCTCCCAATGCTCCCAAGGTAGCAATAATACTGAATTGTACGAGCCATTCTGGGGTTTGATGATAGAGTTCCTGTAAATCTTCAAAAGCTGCCTGTAATTTCAGCGCCCCTAAACAGTCTGCTGCTGCTGCTTGTACATCTGCTTCAGGATCGTTGAGTAGTTCCCGTAATATCTGCAAGGATAAATCTAAATCCTGTTCTCCCAATGTGTCCATTTGACTAACAGCAGAATAACGCACACGGGAATTTTTATCACGGATAGCGACTTGTACTAATTCTAAACCGGTTTTGGGTTCGAGTTCACGAATTTGATTGACTGCACGGAGGCGATCGCCCAAGTTATCAGAACTCAGTAATTCTTTTACAGATTCAGCAGATATACTCATTTAATGATCCTATTTTTAATGATCCTATTTTATTAGTCATTGGGCATTGGGTTATTAATCTTTCCCAGTCACCAGTCCCCAGCGATGCACTGAGCTTGTCGAAGTGTCCCCAGTCACCTACTCAGCGGCCATAGCGCGGATAATGTCACCACGAGTCAGAATACCAATAACTTTACTCGTACTATCCAGCACAGGTAAACGATGTACTTTATGTTCTTGGATGATTTTTGCAGCTTCTTTTAGGGACTTATCAGGGGTAATAGTGAGAGGATTTTTACTCATTACTTCCCCTACAGTTTGTCCTAAAGCTTTATGTAAATCCCGTTCATAAGCACCAGGATTTTGTAAATAAATTACACTATCCAAAAACATGATGTATGCAGGTGGAGTGACACCGGTTTCCTGCCACATCAAGTCTGTTTCGGATATGATCCCCACTAATTTCCCTGCATCATTAATTACAGGTAAACCGCTAATGCGTTTTTCTGCTAAGATTTGGATAGCTTCTTTTAAAGGAGTTTGAGGATTAACCATAATTGGATTATGGGTCATCACTTCTGCAACGGTTTTAAGCATTTTTTTTACTTACACCTTTTATAAAAGTCTTTTTTATTATTGTAGGTAATTGATGACTAATCAATGAAAACTTTTAATAGATTGTTACTTTTAATCTGGAAAAGAAATTTATTTTGTAGGTTGGGTTGAGGTCAGGAAACCCAACACTATTAATTGTCTCAAAAAATTTGATTTGAAATCCCAACTCCGTTAATCAATCAAAATAAACTTAGTTGTCTAGGTTCTCCTTCATTTGTCTGATTGTCTTCTATTTCTAATTCTTCATCATCCACATCATCAGTAATCAAAAACTCACTAATATAGTCTCTGACAACTCTTTCAAAAAATAGAGGTGCGGGTATTGTTGTCCATTCTTTATAATGTCCAAATCCATAACGCAAAGACTCTAAAAATGCAGCTAAATCATCAGGTTTATCTTCTTCTTGTCTTAATGTCACCACAATTTCTAAAGGGTTAGGTGTGGGAAATTTCTCAGTAAGTATTCTGTTTTCTTCCATTTTTATTTCACCAATTTCTAACCCTGCTTTATTTTTCATGTTTCGCTTATCATCATCTTTGATAACTTGATGAATTTAAATAATTGTTCTTACCTTTTTCTCAAAGCAGCAATAATTTCTCCATTTGCTTCAGGAAAATCAAAATTATCCAACTCATCCAAACCCACCCAACGCACTTCCGCACATTCAATAGCTTGGGGAATACCTGATAAATAATGACAATGATGCACTGTCAAAGTTACTCGTAAATGAGGATAAGTATGATCAACAGTAATCAAATGTTTGCCAACTTCTATTTTAATTCCTAACTCTTCTAAAATTTCTCTTTCTATACATTCTTCTATAGTTTCTCCTGTTTCAATTTTACCTCCAGGAAATTCCCATAAATTCGCCATTGTTCCTGTGGGAAGACGACGATCAATTAAAATCTGTTTTTCGTTGTTCCAAATAACAGCAACACCAATAATTTTATGGGTAACATTTGATATTTCTGTCATAATAATTATGGTAAAATTTAATCATTCTAAAATCATTATAGATCCCCAACTTCTTAAAGAAGTCGGGGATCTGAAAACTGAAAACTACCTAATTTTAACATTTACGTCATAAAAAAACACCAATTATTAAAATTCTGGTATCTTCATTTTGGATTTATCAGAGAATTTATTTAATTGGTGCTAATTTGTTAACTTATTCAGCAACATCACTACTGCTTGCTTCTGTTCCTTGTATAGCCATATCAAAGTTCATTCTTTGTTCTGCATTCCGCAAAAAATAACCACTAATCATTGCAGAAGCTAATAATCTACCTAAATTTTCTCTGCTAGTTGTAATGGTAACACCAAAATGTTCAGAAGGAAGATTTCCCAAAAGTCCCACAATATTCCGTTCCATCACTTGAAATACTTCCGCAGAAGTAGGTTTAGATAACTGTGTTACGGTTTCTGGACTTAGAGATTTAACGTACTGCCATAATAAGTTGCTATTTTCTGTTTCACCGTTGAAAAATTCTGATACTCGATTAGGTTGGTTACTCACTTTTGATCTCCTTTGCTACAACTACTATCTATGGTAATTGTGACTACAATGATAAATAACCTGTTTTCTATTTAATGACGACTTAATGACAACGAAAATTTAACTTTGTGTCTATGTCATTCAATGTAACAGGTTATTTCAGTCGGGGGAGTCGGTTTAACCGTACCAAAAACAGCGTATTATTGCGAATGAATCTAGGTGACAGTAAGAAGGCAAGAGGCACAAGGCAAAAGGCAAAAGAAGGGAATAGGTAATAAAGTTATTAATGTTCTCCTGACTCCTGCCTCCTGACTCCTGACTAACTAGCAAGATACTCATTCATGCTATGTTTGGATTTACGAAGTTTTGTTAAGGCTTCTCTTTCAATTTGTCGCACTCGTTCCCGACTAATATTAAGTATTTCACCAATTCGGGCTAATGTCATAGATTGTCCATCTGATAACCCAAACCTCAGTCTAATGACTTCTTTTTGTTGGGGTGTGAGTTCTGACATCATCCTTTCTATGTCGCAAGATAGAGAAGATTGCATCACAAAATCTTCAGGTGATGCACCTGTATCTTCCAACATTTCCCCTAGTTCGGTGTCATAATTATCACCTAAACGCAAATCAAGAGACAAGGGTAAACGTGCTTTTTCTAGACACTCCCGCACCTGTTTAGGTGTTAATTGTAATTCTTCAGCTAGTTCAGAAATGCTAGGCGCACGTCCCAATTTTTGGGATAATTGCCTTTGGGCTTTCTTGATTTTGTTTAATTTTTCCGTAATATGAATAGGTAGTCTAATGGTGCGGGCTTTTTCCGCTATAGCGCGGGTGATGGCCTGACGTATCCACCAATAAGCATAGGTAGAAAATCTATAACCTTTTGTGGGGTCAAATTTTTCTACACCCCGTTGCATTCCTATACTACCTTCTTGGATTAAGTCAAGTAAATCAACATTACGTTTAATATACTTTTTCGCTACAGACACTACTAAACGCAAATTAGCTTCTACCATTTTCCGTTTAGCAATTTCACCTTCGGCGATCGCTCTATTTAATTCTTTTACTTCTAACTCAGCCGCAATTGCCCACTCTTCTACAGTTGGTTGACGTTCTAACTGAGTAGCAAGATTATCTCTCACCTCATACAACGCGGTACATCTTTGTACCTGTTTCCCAAAGTGAATTTCTTCCTCATGGGTTAAAAGTGGCACGCGTCCAATCTCTCTTAGGTAAGTCCGTACGAGGTCGGTAGGTGTCTGAGCCGTCTTCATGGCGCTACTCTTGGTTGATGTTGGGTTGGTTGGTAGTGTCATTAGCTGATGCCTTGAGAAGATAATACCCAGGTTAACTAGAAAACTATGCTCTGGTTTGCAATTTACATACCCGATCCGCTTTGTTTCCGGTATGTCGTCAATTTAGGCTTATTAACTGCTAGACGGTACAGTTATTTACTTGTAATTACAAGTACCTGTAGTTAGAGATACCATGATCTGTCTAACATTTTCCGTGTGATGTAATTGTTAACAATTGTAACATTTATTAAAAAAGCTTGACTACCGAGTAACTAGAAAATTCCTGGTTACATCAGGTGAGGCTATGTCGTAATTGTACTGAAATATTATAGGAATAGTAGTTTAGCCGTAGGAGCAACCCCCTGTTGTTGCCCTCTTGAGGCATGAGGCAGGAGTTCAGCCGTAGGGGCAACCCCCTGTGGTTGCCCTCTTGAAGCATGAGTCAGGAGTCAGAACGAAAAATGAGAAGTAGATGGTTTCCTCATATTTGTTAAAATATCTCAATATTAACTATAATGATTTGCCTATAATAATTGCTTAATGTTTCGGGACGAGGTGACAGGTGACAGGTGACAGTGAAGAGGTAATAGGTAATAGGTAATAAGTAATAGGGAACAGGGAACAGCAAGAAAGCAAAAGGCAAAAGTTGATTCTCACCAATTACCAATTACCAGTTACCAATTACCAATTACCCATTACTCATTACCCTATGGGACAGTATTCTTGAATGACTTTCACATCTAAGGTGGTGTTTTGCAGGGAACGGATAGCGGCTACTGTTGCCCGCGCACCTGCTATAGTGGTAATTATGGGAATTTTGTAGGCTAAAGCTGTACGGCGGATCAGTTGTCCATCGGTACGGGCTTCTTCCCCTGAAGGTGTGTTAATAATTAACTGAATTTGTTGATTTTTGATCACATCAATCACATTAGGACGGCCTTCATGAAGTTTCAGCACTTGCTCAACTTTTAAACCTTGCTCCTTCAAATATTGGCGTGTACCTTGGGTGGCGATAATATGAAAACCCAGGTTGATAAACTCTTTCACCACATCCACAACTAAGGCTTTATCCCGATCGCTCATAGACACAAATACAGTACCCTGGAGGGGTAATTTTTCCCCTGCGCCCATTTCCGCTTTAGCAAATGCCCGCCCAAAATCAGCATCAATTCCCATAACTTCCCCAGTGGAACGCATTTCAGGACCTAAGATGGTATCAGTACCGGGGAATTTATTAAAGGGTAACACTGCTTCTTTCACAGCTATATGAGAGGGAATCACTTCCTGAGTAAAGTTTAATTCCTCTAAAGTCTTACCAGACATAATTAAAGATGCCAACTTAGCTAAAGGTACGCCTGTTGCTTTAGACACAAATGGAACAGTGCGAGATGCACGGGGGTTAGCTTCTAAAATGTAGACTTGGGGAGAATAACTATTTGCACCAACAACGGCAAATTGAATATTCATCAAACCCACTACAGATAAAGCTTTTGCTAGTTCAACTGTCCAAGTCCTAATTTGGTTAAGGACTGCGGGAGAGAGGGAAATTGAAGGGAGAGAACAAGCCGAATCTCCTGAGTGAATACCCGCTTGTTCAATGTGTTCCATAATGCCACCAATAACCACTCTACCCGTATGATCGGCGATCGCATCTACATCCACTTCAATGGCATTTTCTAGGAACTTATCAATTAAAATTGGATGATCTGGTTCTACCTGCACTGCAAAAGTCATATATCTTTCTAACTCTGCATCAGAGTAGACTATTTCCATCGCTCGTCCACCCAAAACGTAACTAGGGCGAACCACAACGGGATAGCCGATCCGTTTAGCGACAATTAACGCATCTTCATAACTTCTAGCGATACCATTAGGCGGTTGGGCAATATTCAACTCTTGAAGAATCTTTTCAAACCGTTCCCGATTTTCTGCCATGTCGATAGAATCAGGAGAAGTACCCCAAATTTCTGGATTTTGGATTTTGGATTTTGGATTTTGGATTTCCTCATTGCTGGCTATACTTTGAAGATAGTTTTGCAATGGAACTGCTAATTTTAGGGGAGTTTGTCCACCGAACTGGACAATAATACCTACAGGGTTTTCCGCTTCGATGATGTTGAGTACGTCTTCTTTGGTAAGAGGTTCAAAATATAGGCGATCGCTAGTATCGTAATCAGTAGAAACAGTCTCCGGGTTAGAGTTCACCATCATGGTTTCATAACCCGCAGCTTTCAAAGAGTATGCCGCATGACAGCAACAATAATCAAATTCTATCCCCTGACCAATACGGTTTGGACCACCTCCCAAAATCATTACCTTGGGTTTATCGGTGGGTAAAACTTCCGTTTCTTCCTCGTAGGTAGAATAATAATAAGGTGTGAACGCTTCAAACTCCGCAGCGCAGGTATCCACAGTTTTGTAAACGGGGATAACACCTAACTGTTTACGATATGCTCTAACTTCATCTTCCTTGGTTTTGGTACAGAAAGCAATTTGGCGATCGCTAAAACCATTACGCTTGACATCATACATTTGCTCTTTTGTCAATTGCTGTAAAGGAGTGCGTTTTAAGAACTTCTCAACTTCCAGAATTTGCTGTAATTTATCCAAAAACCAGGGATCTATGGCAGTTAGTTCGTAAATTTCCTCATTACTGATACCTAACAGCATTGCATGACGCAAAGCAAAAACTCTCTCTGGGTTAGGTGTACGTAACTGAGCGCGAATTTGTTCCCCACTGGGTAACTTTTCTGGTTTATCAGCACCCCATCCAGCGCGGCCAGTTTCCAAGGACCGCATAGCTTTTTGGAAAGACTCATTAAAAGTTCTTCCTATGGCCATTGCTTCCCCCACAGACTTCATTTGCGTAGTTAACACTGGATCAGAACCAGGAAACTTTTCAAACGCAAACCGGGGAATTTTCGTAACTACATAGTCAATAGTCGGTTCAAAAGAAGCGGGGGTTTTCTTAGTAATATCATTACTAATTTCATCCAAAGTGTAACCCACAGCTAACTTTGCGGCCATCTTTGCAATAGGAAAACCAGTTGCTTTAGAAGCTAACGCAGAACTGCGGGAAACACGGGGGTTCATTTCAATAACTACCACATCCCCATTTACTGGGTTCACCGCAAACTGAATATTAGAACCACCGGTTTCCACCCCTATTTCCCGGATAATTTTGATCGCCATATCCCGCAGACGTTGATATTCTTTATCTGTGAGAGTTTGGGCAGGGGCGACAGTGATAGAATCACCTGTATGAATCCCCATCGGATCGAAATTTTCGATAGAACAGATAATGACAACGTTATCCGCAAGATCCCGCATCACTTCTAGTTCATATTCCTTCCAACCTAATAAAGACTGATCTATAAGAATTTGAGAAACAGGACTAGCATCAATACCAACCTGTGCCATCACTTCAAATTCTTCTTTATTGTAAGCAATACCGCCACCAGTACCGCCCATTGTGAAAGCAGGACGAATAATGAGAGGATAAGATCCTATCCGATCGGCGATCGCCTTAGCTTCTTCTAAGGTTGACGCTGTACCACTAGGACAAACATTCACCCCGATCTTATCCATCGCTTCGTTAAACAACTTGCGATCTTCAGCTTTTTCAATCGCTGGTAATTTCGCACCGATTAATTCGACGTTATACTGGTCTAAAACCCCATTTTTCGCTAAAGCAACCGCAAGATTTAAAGCAGTTTGTCCCCCCATAGTTGGTAAAAGGGCATCAGGACGTTCTTTAGCAATGACCTTTGCTACAATTTCCGGTGTTAGCGGTTCGATATAAGTGCGATCGGCCGTTTCTGGATCAGTCATAATAGTAGCCGGGTTAGAATTTATCAGCACCACCTCAAAACCCTCTTCCCGTAAAGCTTTACAGGCTTGAGTACCAGAATAGTCAAACTCACAAGCTTGGCCAATGACAATAGGACCAGAACCTAACAGAAGAATTTTGTGGATATCTTGACGACGAGGCATAGTTGTTACTTTAGATCAGGAAAATACAAATCTTGACTATTTTAAGGGTCTTTACCCCTAGTCCTTATATTTATTATTAAGTTTTCTTAGTTCTTGTGATTAGGTAGATTTTTTAACAGTGTAGCCTAATTTTTCGGTTATCTTGAGTAATTTAACACAGATACACGCAGATAAACGCAGATGTAAAAGAATAACTGAACAATTCCATTTTCCAGATATTTATGTTTCGCGCAATCTCCGTCAGGAGATCCCGCAGGGTAGACGCAAATAAGCGAAGACACAAAGGAAGAAACTCAAGACTTACCCAAAATACCTCTCAAACTCTCTTACCTTCGTGTTCTTCGTGTTCTTCGTGGTTCATTCTTCCATAACTTCTGCGTAAGTCCTAAATAGTTTGCAGCTATTGTGAGATTTTTTCCTGAATATTTGCTTTGAGGATGAATGTTCATTTTATGATGATCCTATTTTTCAGATTATTTTTGAGAATTTATAGCTTCTGAGTTGATAAATTTTCCTGAAATTTATTTTCAATAACTGTTAAATATGATTTTTAACAATTTTTAGTGATGTTTTATTCGTAGGGGTAATTCATGAATTACCCCTACCTCCTTTCTGTTTTCCGTAAGTCCTGCTTGATCAGCAAATGACAAATATTTGCATTTTATATAATTAATAATAATTGCACTGATAAATACAAAAAATGACAGATAGGTAACTCATGTGTGGTTTTACCTAGCTGCCAATTTTTTATTTTCGGTTCTAATCTACTCTACTAAATTTTGCATCTATATAAATGCAGAAATTTAAGATGAGGTTAAATTTAGTTTGTGGTTCTTTGAACAAAACCTAATGTTAAACTATCCTTAGCTAAAAAATGTGCTAAATGATAAGCTCTTTCTTCTGTTTTTAGCAGGATTTGTTCATAGAGATATCTTGTCCCCCGATCTCCTAAACTCTCTGCCTGAGAGGCTAAACGGCGAATTAAGCTAATCATTGCTTGTTCTGCTACTAGGTCATTTTCTATCATCTTCCGGCAAGAAAATGTACCATCTGCTTCTGGTTCAAAACAGCATAATTCAGCTAATTTAGTAAAAGAAGCTACGGGAACACCACCCAAACCATTTAAACGTTCACCAATTTCATGGATGTGATCTTGTACTTCCTCGTAACTTTCCTTAAAAAACTCATGCAGTGAATAAAATTCTGCACCTTCAACTACAAAATGATGTTTCTGGTACTGTATGTAAAGTGCTTGAAAACTAGCTAATGCAATATTAAATCCTTCAATTACTGGTTCGGTGACACTGCGATCTAGTAATACAGGGTTGTCATATACTTGACCAAAATTTTGAATCAAAGTTTGAGTATCAGACATGGTTCTCCTCGCTTTGTAGCAGTTGTTTTTTTCAACTACTGCTTTTTGTTATATCTTAACATTAAAAAATTTTCATGCCAGTCTGCTAAATATGACAGAATTTCTAATTTTTATCGCTGCAAGTATTCGTTTTCCTTTTATGTCTGGTGTTAACTATTAATTTCATCTCTGTTTGTTTGCTAATATCCTTGACTTTATTTACACATTGTGTGTAACACCTTTGGGGTGTGGTGGTTCAAGTTTTATGAAAATTTTTTGCAAATTTAATGACAATAATTTGCACTTACGCTATTCTGGTTGATAAGGCTCAAGTCCAATAAACTCCCAGTCACAGGGGGTTATTCTGTTCTATTTACTGCCATTTTGTTGCACTTTGAGGGTAATTCACTTGAAATTCTCTAATTCACATAATTCACAATTAGGAACACAGCACGTTATTGATGTGAGTTGGTCAGAACGTTGGCAAGTTTATCAACGCTTAAATGAATTAGATATTCCTTGTCATTGTCAGAGTAACCAACCATTGCAAGTAGAAATTACTAACCCACAAATAGCTATCCAAGTTTGGAGTGTGGTGAGACAAGTTAAAGCTTCTCGTCAAGATTTAATTTGTCATTTAAAAGATTGTTTGCGTTTGCGTTATCAAGCCTTGTAATTTGTAATTATTTTCTGTTTTCCTTTTATCTGCTTTGTATTTAGTTAATCTTGGGTGAACGAAAGATGAGTATCTATACTGGTGTAGAAGTATCAGAATTTTGCCTAGAAGGTAGATTTTTAGATTTTGTGATTAAAGATGGTTATAAGTTAAAAGGTTTATTATTAGCGACTTCTGATGGTGAATGTTATGTAAAATTAGCCAAGCATTTACGGATAGCTTTTGACTTGCGTTTACCTCGTGGTACTTGGTTACAGGTGGTAGGTACTAAAAAGTATGACGCTAAAAAAGAGGAAGTCACGTTAAAAGCTGAACGGGTAATGGCTGGGCGCTCTCAAGTAGAAATAATTGCGCCTAATTTAAATATGGAAAGAGTGTCTTTAGCACCGGAAACGAGTAAACCCAAACGAGCGAAAAAGCAAACTATCTTAATGTGTCAAAAATCTGATTGCATGAAACGCGGTGGTAAAGCGTTGTGTCAGGTGTTGGAGTCTGAGTTGAGCGATCGCGGTTTACAGGATACAGTTGATATTAAAGGTACTGGTTGCATGAAAAATTGTAAGGGTGGACCTAATTTAGTCATGCCAGATAAAACCCGGTATACTAAAGTTCAACCTTCACAAGTTGCTATTTTGGTAGATAAGCATTTTGGTGAGGATGCGGAAATCAAATCTCCGCAGTTTATGGAAGTTTGATTTTTTGTAATTGATGATTTTCAGGATTTAATTATTTGTCTGAATCAGGATATCCAGGATTTAATTACTTTCAGGATGTTTAATTTTTTCTCATTGATGATGATTTTTGGGGTTTAATTATTTGTCTCAAAAAAGTAAAAATTATTGCAAACTCATTTGATATTATGCCTACATTAGTTAAAATCAAGAAAATACAATTGAACAAAAAATGATATAATCAGATTATCTAATTAAAAAATAA
Organism: Sphaerospermopsis kisseleviana CS-549; assembly: GCF_028329225.1. Lineage (NCBI taxonomy): Bacteria > Bacillati > Cyanobacteriota > Cyanophyceae > Nostocales > Aphanizomenonaceae > Sphaerospermopsis > Sphaerospermopsis kisseleviana. Next base: position 11,231 of record NZ_JAQMTI010000244.1, read on the forward strand.
TGGTAAGCTGATGTGCAGCTAAACTGTATAATTAAAAAAACCTGAAGTTACAGTAGCACAAGCATCTTGCTTGTATTAATTATTCAAGTTAAAGGCATAACAGCTTATTCAAATAACATCCTGTAAATCCTGATTCTGAAAAATAGAAATATTAACTTCCTAAATCATATCCTGAAAATCCTTAAATCCTGGATATCCTGATTCTGACAAATAAAAATATTAACCTAAACAAACATACTGTAAATTCTGTTTCAACCCTAATCAAACCTAGATGAATATTGATAAAAATGATGATATCAATCAAACTCAACAAATAGAACTATATCAAAAAATCTTGTTTACTGGATATACGGATGAGGAAATTGCAGAAATAAAAAATTTTATGGAAATGTGGGATAAAGCAACTTATCCTAATATAGCTAATAGTATTGTAGATCATGCTGATAGACATGGTTTTGCAGGTAATTATTTAAAATATTTGCGGAAAGCTGCTAATTTCAACAAAAAAGGTGCGCGAAAGAAACTTTTACCAAATGGTGCTGAGAGATGGAATAAAGGAAATGAATTTCTTATAGAAAGAAATGGTAAAATAGTATCCTATGGAGAAAATTAATCAAAATTATGCAAAAGTTATGCAAAACTTAGAACTAAGCAATAAATCCAGAAATACCAAAACAGCTAAAGAACACATTGAGAGAGTTTTTCAGCAATTAGTACCAGATTATCAACAAACGCAACCAGAAAGACATCAACTAGCATTTTGGGAAGACTCACAAGAGTTTACCATTCTGGGTGTAATTGAAATGTTCACCACTGATATTAGAGGATATGCTTCTCAAATTCTTAGTAACAATAATTTAGCAAATGCAAATGAAATAGTTGCGAATTTGGATCAATTAAAGATATTTGACATACCCTATTTTTCAGAATGGTATTTTTCTCATACATCTGATTATCCACAATTGAAATGCTATATTGAAACCTTAAACTATTTGCGGTTATTAATTATTGAATATATCAAAAATTATGCTTCCTAAATATCATCCTGAAAATCCTTAAATCCTGGAAATCATCTACTATAAATGAGAAATAGCAGCGTTTTCGGCAAAATACCGGATTCGATTCCCACCAGCCCCCATCTTGTGCCAGAATAAGTACCAGTATTAGGCAGTGGTTAAAAATGGTGTTTTATCCTGGACAGGCGTTATTTGGGGGACGCTACATTATACCAAGAGAACTAGGCCAAGGGGGAATAGGTATCACCTATTTGGCTGAAAAGCAACGTGGTGAACTGCGAGTAATAAAAACCCTGAGACAAGAAATTTTAAATCGTCCAGATTTGATACAACATCAAAATAAATTAAAACAGGATTTTCGTGATGAAGGTTTGAGACTAGCGTTATGTCGTCATCCCCATATTGTTGAGGTAGAAAATGTCTTTGATGAAGCTAGTTTACCTTGCATGGTAAGCTGTTACACAGCTAAATTGTATAATCCTAATATTCTGAACTCTTGTTTAACAGGCAAGATGCCTGTTCCACTTATACAAATTAAATGCACAACAGCTTAGTGCTGAATGGAATGGCAAATTTTATGCTATATAAAATTTTTGATATTCCCGAAGTTTTTGAACTACTTGTGTTTCACCTCGCAAAAAATATGAGATGATATTAGTATCTAACATCACTTTTTTCACAATTCAATTTCCCTTGATGAGTCTAGTAATCTTTGTTCTTCAATCTCATGTTCAAGCTGCTGTAACAATATAGATTCTTCTTAATTAGCAATACCAGCAAATTGCATAAAATCTATATTTTTATCCATATATTTGGGTTGCAGTAATTGTTGATTCTGAACTATTTTTTGAAAAATTATTTGAGCAATTTCATTTTGTTCTTGTTCTGGTAGCTGTGATACTACAGCGAATGCTTGTTCTAAAAGCTGATTCATGGTTTTTGTGTATGTGTTCTTAATTAAGATTACCCTAGAAATAATAATTCAATATCTTATTTTATCAAAAATTATCACTCCTTAATTATAAAATAACAGTTTTCTATCTTCCTAAATCTCATCCTGATAGCGAAGCGTGGCGTTAGCCATAAATCCTCAAATCCCGGACATCATGATTCAGACAAATAAATCAATCCTGTACATACCCAAATCCCAAAAATCCCCACTCTGACAATTTACTCCCCTTTCAACTTCAAAGCTTCAGTAGTTGACATCCCCTCACTTTGCAAACCAAAATAAGATATGGCAGCAGCAGCTTCCCCACGAGTTACAGCTTTTTTCGGTTGAAAAAGAGTAGTATATCCAAAAACTCTCCTAATATTTGATTGTTCTGCATTTTGAAAGTCAGCTAAAATTGCTCTTAATGCTTTAGGATCAATTTTTTCTGTATCCTGAAAACCCCAAGTTTGTTTCACAGCTTCCAAATTAGCATTCGGTAAAGCTTGACGGGTATCTAAAGGAACTTTCCACATTAACAAATTTTCCCTGGTTAAAGGTGCATCAGGACGAAATAAAACTTCTGTGGCATTTCCTGATAAAATACTAGGAATTAATCCCGCTTCTGCTAATCCTTGAATAGTTGGAAAATCAGGATCTTTAGGTAAAACATCTCTAAAGACTGGTTGTGTATTTGTGGATGATAAACGGATTTTTTTCGCAGGATTATTAGCATACATGACATTATTTGCAGTTACTAACCAACGAGCAAATTCTCTGCGAGTGATGATTTTATCAGGTGCAAATTGTTGAGCATTTGTAGCATTAGAATTGCTATTATTGGGGTTTGATGCAATTGATAAAACTCCTAATCTACCTAAATCTTCAATCTGTTTCCGCCATTCTGGTGGTACTTTATTCAAATCAGTAAATTCTTGAGGTTCTGAACTTTCAATTGCTGTAATTTCTGTATTTGTTGGTTGATTAGAAACATCAACCCCTGGTGAAACTGGTCCAATAAATTGCGAATCTCCTGGTTGAGAATTTGTCCCAGAATTTGTCCCAGAATTTGTCCCAGAATTTGCAGTTACACTATTACTCTTATTAGATGTATATTCAATTGTTAATTCTGTAGCTGTTTGTGGTTGATTTGGTGTTGGATTTGTAACGGTTTTTGGGTTAATTGCTACTTTCAATAATAAATCATTCCGCTTGACTTCAAAAGTTCCTTCTGTATCGTCTTGTGGTTGTTGTAAAATTTGCCAATTCTGATTTTTAAACTCACTGCTGTAAAAGTTGGCAATCATATTACTAGGATCTGCACTTTGCCAACGAGTTACAATTCTATTTTCAGTTTGATTTTCTGAATTTGTTGAATTATCTGAATTATCTGAATTATTATTTGCAGGTTGAATTTCTGCTAACTTAGCATTGGGATAAATAGGAATTTCTTGAGGAAAGTCAGCAGGTAATTCAACTTTAGGTGCAGTTGATATTTCTGGATTCTTGTTTTCACCAAAAACCGCAGTATTTGTTTGCAGTCTAGGATCTGCTGCTAAAGACTGTTCTAAATTTTTGGCAGTAGGACCATTAGCACAGGCTGTTAAGGTAGAAAGTAAAACAGCTATACTGAAAAAGATAACAGGATTTTTATAAAGCACCACAGGAAATCACAAATAGATATTTATTATCAATTTCTACATTAGCATTTCAGGGAACAGGGAACAGGGAGGTAAATAACCTAATCACCAATCACCAGTCACCAATCACCAATCACCAATCACCAGTCACCAGTCCCCAGTCCCCACAGGGGTAGGTTTTTAATATTATCTGTTGAGGCAGGACCTGGAAGACAAGGAGGGAAAGTAGACAAGGAAGATTTTATCAGCACAATGGTCTTTTTGTTACCAAGAGAAGATGATTTTGTACTGTTTTCCTCCCTTGTCCACTGTCCTTCCTTGTCCCCCAAGTCTTGCCCTCACGACAATGTAAAAAACCTAC
>NZ_JAQMTI010000245.1:0-13861 GCF_028329225.1 Sphaerospermopsis kisseleviana CS-549
CCAGTCACCAGTCCCCAGTCACCAGTCCCCAGTCACCCTAAAGTGTTGGCAAAAAGTTGTTGAACTTGTTGCCAAGCATCCGCCGCAGCTATAGGATTATAACTACCACGGCGATCGCAGAAAAATCCGTGATCAGATCCATCGTAGCGAAACACGCCATGAGAAATGTTGTGTTTTTGTAACGCTGCTTCAATTTCGTTTACCTGTTCTGTGGGTATACTGGCATCATCCATCCCAAAAAAGGCGTAAATAGTCCCGGAAATTTCTGGAGTGCGGGTAATAGTAGGGTTGCCGCCTCCAGGGGTGCGGGTGGTGATCCCAGCACCGTAAAATGAAGCAGTAGCTTGAATATCAGGGAGGGTAGCAGCTAGGTAGGCGACATGACCACCAAAACAAAAGCCAATACAACCAAAACCCTCTTTTTTGACATTGGGCTGAGTTTTGAGATAATTAATAGCGGCTTGAATATCGCTCAACAGTTGTGAAGCTGTGGTTTGTTCCCAGGCGTATTTTCTACCAATTTCTATGTCTTCAGGAGTATAACCCGTTTCAAAGCCCGGTGCTTGGCGTTGAAAAAGAGCAGGTGCGATCGCCACATACCCCAGTTGAGCAATCCGTTCTGTCACCTCCCGAATATGCTCATTAATTCCAAATATCTCCTGTAAAACTACAATTCCGGCGTAAATACCAGGTGATGTTGGTTTTGCTAAATAAGCATCAATTTGACAATCATTTTGAGAAAGTTTAACTTTTGTAGAGTCTATTGTTTGCTCTGTCATAATAATTTTCATCAAAATTATCTGATCCGATAAATTCAAAATAAATCATATATTTAACAGGTAGTACACACAAACAGTTAAGTGCAGCTACCAATCATCAGGAGAATTGTTAATGATTCAATTCCGAATTCAGCCAGACAGCGAAATCCCCGCATCCAGCCAACTATTTAATCAAATTCGCTTTGCGATCGCCTCTGGTCAGTATGCACCCGGTTATAAATTACCCAGCACCAGGGCGTTAGCCATGCAAACTGGATTACATCGTAACACTATTAGTAAAGTTTACCGCCAGCTGGAAGACGAAGGATTTGTCGAAAGTCTAGCAGGTTCAGGAATTTATGTCCGCGCTCAAGGCCATGAGGGTGGTGGTAGGTTACAATCTCCCATTCTGAAACAATACCCCGAAGCATACAAAACAGTCCAAAAAACACTGGATGAATTACTTAATCAAGGTTGTTCCCTCAATCAAGCACGGGAGCTATTTTTAGCGGAAGTTGACTGGCGTTTGCGTTGTAGTGCCAGAGTTTTGGTAATAGTACCATTACAGGATCTTGGTGCTGGGGAATTAATGGTAGATGAATTAGAAGAATCCCTAGAAATTCCCGTCCAGTTGGTAACAACAGAAGAATTAGCCGCAGTCTTAGAACAAACCACATCGGCCACATTAGTCACCAGTCGTTATTTTATCGGAGAAGTAGAAGCGATCGCTGGACCCCAAGCAGTCCGCGTTATTCCCCTAGATATTCATGACTATAGTAAAGAACTCAATGTAGTTAAAAGCCTTGCCAAATCAAGCTGTATTGGTATAGTTAGCCTCAGTCCTGGTATTCTCAGAGCTACAGAAGTCATCCTACACGGTTTACGGGGGGATGAACTATTAGTTATGACTGCTCAACCCAAGGATGCTTATAAACTAAACGCCATAGTTAAACGTTGCGAAATCATATTTTGTACAGATTCAGTCAGTTACTTAACAACACAAGCAGGAATGCAAACAGTCTCAGATGATCTAATTCGTCCACCTAAACTAATTCGTTGTGAAAACTACATTGGTTCTCAATCAATTAATTTACTGCAAAGAGAACTGGGTTTAATGTGATGGGGCAGGAGTTTTTTATTTTGGATTTTGGATTTTGGATTTTGGATTTTGGATTTTGGATTTTGGATTTTGGATTTTGGATTTTGGATTTTGGATTTTGGATTTTGGATTTTGGATTGTTTTTATCAACCCCAATCTAAACAGGACTTACGCAAAAGAGAACGAAAGTAGGGGTAATTCATGAATTACCCCTACGCAAGAATAAGGTTTTCAGTCACATCTTACGTAAGTCCTACTAAAATCCAAAATCTAAAATCTAAAATCTAAAATCTAAAATCTAAAATTTTCCCCCCAATAACTAATCACCAAATAACCCCAAGGAACAAATAATTTGCGCTTCCTGTTGTCCATCTTCAGGATGGATAATACACAAAGAATTATTATCTCTTAAAGATATAATCATTGTCGCTAATTGTTCATCATTAATACCGCTTTTTAACTGCCGATTTAATTTAACTACCGTTGTTTCTTTTAACGGATAATGATATATTTCTTCTACCGCTTTTTTTAAAGTCTGCCAATCTTCTCCTGATGTAAATATAGGGGTTTTTGCTTCCGTTTTTTTAATATAATTATCTAACCGGTAATAAGTTCGATATCTGGCACTTTTAGAGCTTCCTAATTGTCCTCCAGATGTTTTTTGCTGTTCTAATAGTAAATCAGCCCCTTGAGCGACAATTTCATGGTGTTGGGGATGCTTTTTTTCTGGGGGTGTATCCCGGTTACATCTTGCCATTCTTAAAATTCTCATTTGCGATTGAGTAACGCTTTTTCCTTCCTTATTTATCCACGCTAAAGCATCCGTACCTTCAGCAGTTCGCAGATACATTAACACCCCTTGAGGATCTAAATTTGTACCTTCATGGTAACGGGTAGAATAAATCACATTGGGCAGATTTTTAATGATTTTCTCTAAACTTGGATCAGCATCTATGGCATTTTTCCAAATTTGAAAAGCTTCCGAAGTTAAATCAACTTCTCCATCATCTACTTCATCTAAAATACCCGATTTTTCATGATAAAGATCCAGTATTTCTTGATAGGAAAAACCATCTTCAAAAAATGCCTCATCTGTACCCACTACACTAGCATTTTGTTGTAATCTTTCTGTCAGTCTACCTCTTAAATTAATTAATTTTTCCACACCCTCCGCAGGTAAAAAAGAATAACAGAGAATTTCTGATGCTTTTTGGCCTATTCTATCAACCCTTCCTGCTCTTTGAATTAAGCGAATAATTGCCCAAGGTAAATCATAATTAATAATAATCCGACAATCTTGTAAATTTTGACCTTCACTTAAAACATCCGTAGCAATTAAAATTCTAATTTCCTGTTCAGGGGTGATATTCTGTTGATTACTTTGGGGACTAAAACGATATACTAAAGATGTGGGATCATTTACCTTACCCGTAACTAAAGCAGTTTGGGAAATATGCGCTTTTCCTAGACATTCCTGTAAATAACGCGCTGTATCTGCAAACTGAGTAAAAATCAATATTTTCTCATCAGGATGAATTTCTGTGAGTAACTTTTGCAAAGTTTGAAATTTTTGATCTTGCTGATAATTCCATTCTCCACAGTTATTTAAACAGTTATTTAAACAGTTATTTAATAACTTCAACAATGCTCTAGCATCTTCCAGAAGATGTTTTTTCAACTCAGACTTAAACAACCGATAATTTAACCATTTAAAACGTTTTTGATATTTGCTTTGATAAAGTTCATAAATAACCTTTGCTTGACGTTTATATTCTGCTTCTTTACTGCTTAAACTAGCAAAATTTACCTCATCATTCTGATCATCGTTTTCTTCATCATTGTCATCATCAGCTATTTCAAAATCTAAATTGGTAGAATTAATATTATCCGCATCTTCATCATTATTTGCAGTCTCTAAAAATTCCGCATCCTGTGTACCAATGGGAATATCTAATTTATTTTCTAACGCATGAATATAAACATAATTTCTTAAAATATGACGTTCTAAAGATTCTAAAAAAGCATTACCGCTACTTTCTAATCTTTTAAATAAATTCGTGCGACAAAAACCCATTAACCGTCTTCCCCCACGGGATAAACCATTTAAAATTTGTTGTTCCGTTGCTGTGGGAGGTTGTTTATATTTATCTAAAGTGTAATTTCCTAAACCGTAACGGGGTAAAGATAGAGAATTGATAATTTCTACCACTTCACTAGAGTATAATTTCCCATAGTCATCATCATTATTAATAGTAAAAGTGGCAGTTTTAGGAATGCGGGTAGGAAAATAAGAACGAGAACCATCAGGAAATTGTAAATATTTTCTGCCATCTATTGCATCAGTTTCGGCATAATTATTTTTAATGAAACTGCGTGTTCTTCTCAGCATATAACGATTCATTAATAATTGCCAATCTTCTGCATATTCGCTTTTTTCAAATGCTGTTAAAGTTCTCACTTCCGTTTGCGGATATTTACGTTTAAATTCAGTTTCATTTCCCAATTCTCTGATTAAATTTTCTGGTTTAATACCTAAATCTTTAGATTCAGGAATAAATAACCGTAACTGTGCAGATAAATCTAAATTACTTTTATTATAAGGGGTTGCAGTTAATAAAATACAACGACTTCCGCTTTGTTCAATATATTCTTTAATCGCTGCATAACGTTGTCCATCTCTATTTCTTAAATTATGACTTTCATCTATTAATACTAACCGAAAACGGGCGGTAATTGTCGGTAATATTTTGGTAACTTGACTAATAGGAACTACCTTAGCTGCTAAACCATATTCATCTTTATATTTTTCCCACATAGAAACAAGATTTTTCGGACAAATAATAACGGTACTAATACCCAGTTCATCCTCTATAATTTTAGTAATTGCTGTTCCTACTAAGGTTTTTCCTAATCCTACCACATCCCCAATCATTACACCACCACGACGGTTAACATAATGGGCAGCAACTTTTACTGCTGCTGCTTGAAAAGGGAATAATTGAAAATCATAAGGTATAGCATATTGACTTAAACCATCTCGCGCTTCTTGGGAGAGATGATAAGCCATTTTGAGATAAACATAATAGGGAGAAATAAGTTTTTCTGTTGCCCAACTTTCATCTATAATTTTGATTAATTCATCAGAAATATCTAAACAAAATCGATCTTCCCAACGTTCATTAAACCAGGTTTGTAATTTATTAGTTGCATCATGATCTAATATGTCAACGTTTAATTCTCCCTGGTAAGATAAGCCAGAAAAGGTTAAATTACTACTTCCTAAAAAACCAATAGCGGGTAAATTATGATAATTTTGGGGAATTAAATAAAGTTTAGCGTGGAGGGGATGACGGAGATATAATTTAACTACTACTTTTTTAGTTTGTAATTGGGTTTTTAGTCTTTTTAAACCCCATTCATCATCATTGCTGGGTTTACCTAAAGTTAATTGTTGACTAAATTCTTGTACTAGGCGTTTTCTCAGGTTAGTTGTGTCACTTTGGGATATTGGTTTGCGAGATATTCCTAAACCTAACATTTGGTTAAGTTCATCTTTGGGTAATTTTTGCATTCCAATTAATAAGCGACAACAATTATTTTCACCTCCGGTAAATTGTTCTATTTCTTCCTGTATTAATTTCCATCCCCGCAGGTTGAAATAACCTACACAAAAATCCGCTTTATGTGCATCTTTTAAACTTTGTTTGAGGGTTGTTAATAATTGTTCATTGATGTTATCAAAAATTCTTGGCATAGGTTTTTATTTATTATAAAATTGGTTGTAGGTTTGGTTGAGGAACGAAACCCAACACTGAAAAACTTGAATGAAACCAAAACTTTGTTTAAGTTGGGTTTCACTTTGTTCAACCCAACCTACTTACTATGATTAATTTACCATTTTACCATTTTACCATTTTACCATTTTATCATTTATTGACAAGATTGAGTTAAGAAGTCGGGGATCTTTAGATTAATGTTTAAGCTGTTGTGCATTTAATTTGTATAAGTGGAACAGGCATCTTGCCTGTTCAACAAGAGTTCAGAATATTAGGATTATACAATTTAGCTGTGTAACAGCTTAAAAATGAATTATCGTAATAATTTGCTAAATCATTAGCTATGTGATGATATTGATCTCGTTCATTAATTAATGCAATAATAAATGAAGTATCCAGAAAATCACGATTATTGCTCACTTGTTTCCTGTTTATACAAATAGTTATCAAAATTTACAGAAAAATCTTCAGGTGCTTGAATTTTTATCTCTTTTAACTTAGATAATATCCCCTTTTTTTTGTTTTTATTTTTATCTCTAAATTCTTTAATTAATTGATAAAACTCATCAAGTTGATCTTCTGGTATATTATCAATTTCGGCTTGAATTAATTCTTTAATAGTCATGGTTTTTACTCCTGTTGCTACTTTGAAGATTATAACATAATATCAGATTTCCGACTTCTATCATTAATTTATCATTAATTTATCATTTATTGACACAATAACAATAAAAGTCGGGAATATTAAATCTTAATCTTCAACTTTGTCTAACCAAATTTGTAAATCATTCACAGTTTTAAAATCTAATAAATCTTCACTTAAATCTTCTAAAACAGGTAAAGATAAATTAGAAATAGAACCGCGTATTTTTGGGGATATTTTACCAAATCGTTTACTCAAAAGTCTCATAACTAAATTAAAAGTTGCTTCTTCTAGTCCTTCTTTTCTTCCTGCTTTTAATCCTTGTTGAAGTCCTTCTTCTCTTCCTTCTTCTCTTCCTTCTTCTTTAATTTCTTGATAAACTCTTGTTTGTTTGAGTGTGATTCCTAACATAGATTCTACCTCGTGACGTTTAAGATTTTCAAATTTGTACATCATAATTATGGTGATCATTTCTATTATGACGCGATTTGATGATGATGGTATTTCTGATTGAGTTTTTGCTAATAAATACCTCGCTGCTTCTGGTGCTTGATTTTCTTCTAATGTGGTTAATATCATCATTCCTACCGATGTGGGTAATTGATGAATATCCCCCAATTCATCTAAGTATATCCGATGTACTTGATCACTTTTCAAAAATGCCCGCAATGGATAAGTATTACTTTGTTCAATGTTACGAGATGGATAAATTATAACCGCTTGCCAATCACTAAATCTAGTCCGGTTACGATAAAAATATAAGGAAGATTCAGCTACTATTCTTTCATACAATATTTCATCTTTCTGGAATTGTACCTCACAAAAATATACTACTCCTGGATTTTCATTTTCTGGTGGTAAAAATACGCCATCAATTTCAAATTTTGGTTCTTTAATTGCTACAGAATCAAATTTATAACTATCGGCATTTTCTGGAGGATTTTCCAACAATTGAAACAATAAAGATGGATATTGTTGGAATAGTTTGTAAAAGATTGTGTCTCGACGCATAACATAAATATTTTCTATTGATTAATTGTTTGATTATTATATCAGATCCCCTACTTCACAGATCAATTTATGATTTGTTGACAAGATTAAAAATAATTTGCATATCTTTGTTTTTATTATGAATTGTACGGGTTTAGCATTGCTAAACCCCTACGTTTACGTTATTTAACCATCTCCCGATAAGCATTTAAAGCAGCATTTTTCACCTCTTCCGCAACAATGGGAAATGTACTCAATATATGACTAAATTCGCTTTCTGTTAATCCATATAAATGGGCAATTATTCCATCTAATTCTGCGCGGATTTTTCCCCTTTCTCTCTCCTCTGTAATTCCGTTTTTATGACTTCCTAATCCTACTTCTTTCGCTAATTCATCATATTCTGCTGTGGTACATATTAGTTTGGCCGCACGTTCTACTATTTCGTGAAAATATTCGTCTTTTTCTGTTAATCTGGGTACGGGAGTTTGATAAATAAAGAACATTGTTAAATTTGCAGATACTTGTTGACGTAAAACAAAATCAAAACAAAAACTATTTAACATTGAAGATATTATTAGAAGATATTTATTATTTTGATAAGGTAATGTAACATTCAATGAATGTCCGCAATAAATATTTTTTGGTAAAATAGAACCTATAAAAGTTCTTGAATCTGTATTTCTCGCAATTGCGCGATAAGCAAAACGATAACACTGATAATCTAAAACTTGCCCTTTATCAATACCATTTTTACCTAAAACCGCTTTTCTTCCTTCCACCTCATCAACCCAGTAGCGAGGTTCAGCAAACTTATGATTAAATTGATGAATCATTTTCCCTTCATATAAAGGTAATCTTCCCTTTCCTGGTTCAGTTTTAAACAAATGACTATCATTAGTCATGTGAAATTCAGCGGTTAACTTTAAATTCCAAGTATCCTGAATTTCCTCACCCAACAAAGGAAAGCGACTCATTTTTTCAGCTATGAAAATATCTAAATCAGTTTTAAACTCCATGATTGAAATAGAATCAGGAGATAACCGTTTAATTAAATCCACAGACATATTAATACAATCATCACCGGGAAAACTATTTAACTCTCCCACATCATGACGCATAAATTTAGCAGGGAAAGATAAAGTTTGCTTACCATTTTCAAAAGTCAATACCACAAACTTAAACCGACTATCAACCCCCTCAAAAATAGCTTTTCTATTTTCAAAACAGAATAAACCAGTAATATTAGTTTGCGAAAATAACATTTCTCGTAACTGCTTAGTACCCAAATCAGTATAAATACCGCTAGGAATAACCAAACCACATTCACCATTTTGAGAAAGTAAATTAACACATTGTTCCACAAACAACTTATATAAATTAATATCAGTTCCCTGTTTTTTCCCATTCACCACAGAAATCTGATTTTTATATTGTTCCGCACTGCGATAATACAAACTCACATGGAGATATTGACTTTGATATTTTAACCAAGCAGTAGCAATTTCAGGATTTTCTAACAACTGCTTTTGTTGTTTTTCAAAAGTCTTAATATCCATCTTATTCTTAGTCACAATATCGCTATATTCTGCAAAAAATTCCTTAGCTTGCGGTTTAAAAATCTCCCAAGGAGGATTACCTAAAATAATATCAAAACCACCCCTAGCAATAATCTGATCAAAATGATAACCCCAATGGAAAGGTTTTAACCCTTCCATATCCGCAATATTCAAAAGTCGTTTCACAGGTTTACCCTTTAACTGCACCTCCTCATATTTAATCTTTAAATTACTAAATTCATCTAACAACAATTGATTTAACTTCACCAAAGATTCCCGATTGACACGATTAATATTTTCCCTTAAAAATTCTAACCTATCTTCCTGTTCCGTACCTTCCACATCTGCTATCATAAAAGCGTGTTCTTTGTACTTTCTAATACTTGCGTTTTTCTCTTTTAAAATTGCTTGATAATTTTGAGAATTTAATTGTTGTAAAATATTACCTTGTTTAGACTGTCCAACATTATCAAAACGACTTCCATCAACGCGAATTAAACCAATTAACGAATTACCAGACATAATGTTAAAATCAACATTAGGTAAAGGTTCTAAATCATCAACAGTTTTCGCAGCAGCAACCAAACTTAAAAACAAGCGTAGTTTAGCAATTTCCACCGCTTCCTCCATGATATCCACACCATAGAGATTGTCAGTAATTACCCGTTTTTTGATATAATAATCCAAAGAAGGATGATCTTGTTTAATCTTCGTTAATCTCGCTTGATTTTCCTCATTTCCCGAAACTTGAATAAAATCAAAAATAGCAGTATAAATCTTAATTAAATGTTGTAAAGCAGCAACCAAAAATGCACCACTACCACAAGCGGGATCTAAAATTGATAAGTTTGGTAAAACATCATCTAACAATTGCTGACATAATTGATTATTGAGATTTTCCAAAACTTGAACATTACCAATTTTACCACTAATAAATTTATTAATAGTACGTTCACATAAATAATTAGTAATTTCCGGTTTCGTATAATAAGCACCAAATTCCTTTTGGTTAATATACTTTTCAAAAATATACCCCAGAACATCAGGATTAATTTCATCATCCTTACCACTTGGAGTATCATCTAAATGCCAAGTATAACCGGAAAATAGTTTAAAAATCTCCTCAAAAGCAGTATCACTAATTTGAATACGGTTACTGAGCGAAGTCGAAGTAACATTATATTTTTCTTCAATTTGATGAGGTAAAAACAAACCACCATTAATATATTTAATTTTACCAATTAAAGCAGGAGTTTCATGTTTACGGAACTTTTCCGCTTTCCCAAAACCATCAAAAAACAAAGTTTGTAAAAACTCTTGATAATATAAATCCTGTCCTTGACTTTGACTAACCTTTAACTTATCTTGTAAATAATTAGTATTACCATCATCCAAAAAACCTTTTTTCTGAAGGAAATAAATAAACATCAAGCGGTTTAAAATTACCGACGCATACCAATTAGCATCTTTTGTATTTTCGATACCTTTGATAAAAGTAACAAATTGCAAATGTCTTTCTTGGAACTTATTAAAAAAGTCTTTTGTAACCTTTTCAATATCAAAAGCGGTTTGAGTGCGTTGAGTGACATCTGTTAAAGTTAAATTTTCTTCCTCTGCAAAATCAATAAATAACGCCTCTAACTTTTGAGTTAATAATTCTCCTGATTGAGTAACGTTAAAAGTAGTTTCTTTAGCTTTAGTTTTAGTAGCAGACTCTCTTTTTACCCATTGCCAAACTTGTTTAGATTGATTTTTATCAGTATAAATAATTAAATGTTCTTGACTATAACTAGTAACTTGGGTATCTATATTTTTCCTAGTTTTAGCATTAGGTAAAATCCCATTTTCAGCAACACAATGATAAACCATTAAACCGCGTTTTTGGGCAACAGCTTCTAAAGTATATTCTAAAGTATATTCTAAAGTAGAATTTTCCTCATCTACAGCTAAATAAATAGGAGAGATATCAGCATAATCCCAGCCTAACTCTTCAATAAATAAAGATGTAAAATCAGATAATTGCAGATATTTTTTAACTTGATTGCGGTTGAACTTCATAATATTGTTACCAGGTATATATACAGAAAATACAGGTATCTAACCTGTCGTAACAATTGTAGCATATACCAGTAACAAAGATTATGTACTGATTATTTAAGTTTTATGAACATTTTATTAACATATTCAAACTATTACTTTAAACCATCTGCGTTTATCTGCGTTTATCTGCGTTTATCTGTGTTTAAAGAATCACCCCAAAAAATCCACATCTAAGCTGTTACACAGCTAAATTGTATAATCCTAATGTTCTGAACTCTTGTTTAACAGGCAAGATGCCTGTTCCACTTATACAAATTAAATGCACAACAGCTTAACAACTGTTCTAAAGTCAAGGTAGGTTGGGTTGAGGGACAAAACCCAACATTTACAAATGTTAGTTTACAAATGTTAGTTGGGTTTCACTTTGTTCAACCCAACCTACATCTCATTACCCAAAAAATCCACATCTAACAACTGTTCTAAAGTATAAGGACATTCTTGGGGAAAATCTACTTGAAACTTAGTTTTCACCTCCACAAATTTTAAAGCATCAGCATAAATATCTAACATTTCCTCAGATAAATAATTGCGTAAATTACCCGTTAAACGTCGTTTTAATTGGTTTCTAAAACTGACAATTTCCGCTTGCCAATGATGACCATTTATTTCAGTTTCTTCTGTCCAATACTGATATAATAATAAATGTCTAATAATTTGTTCTAACAGACTAGCAACCGCATTTTTCTTTTCATTACCCAAATCTGCCAACTCCTCAATTAAATTCTCTAAATCCACATCATTAAATTTACCTTGTTTCAATAATTCAATGTTAGTTAATAACCATTCATAATCATCAATTTTATAGAGTTGTTGTAAATACTCTAAATTACTAACTACACTCATAACCTCACCTCTAATTGATTTCACCAATTACCAATTACCCATTACCAATTACCAATTACCCATTACCAATTACCCATTACCCAAAAAATCCACATCTAACAACTGTTCTAAAGTATAAGGACATTCTGAAGGAAAATCTACTTTAAACTTAGTTTTTACCTGTACATATTTTAACGCTCTTTGATAAATATGATCAAGTTCATCAGCTAGGAAATTACGTAAATTAGTAGTTAATTTATCCTCCAGTTGATAACGAAAACCTAAAATTTCTGATTGCCAATGATGACCATTATTTTCTATTTCTTCTGTCCAATATTGCAGTAATAAAAGATGTCTAATAACTTGTTCTAATAAACTCTTGACCGCATTTTTCTTTTCATTACCCAAGTCTGCCAACTCCTCAATTAAATTCTCTAAATCCACATCATTAAATTTACCTTGTTTCAATAATTCAATATTAGTTAACAACCATTCATAATCATCAATTTTATAGAGTTGTTGTAAATACTCTAAATTACTAACTACACTCATAACCTCACCTCTAATTTATTTCACCAATTACCAATTACCAATTACCAATTACCAATTACCCATTACCCATTACCCATTACCCATTACCCATTACCCATTACCCATTACCCATTACCCATTACCCATTACCCAAAAAATCCACATCTAACAACTGTTCCAAAGTGTAAGGACATTCTGAGGGAAAATCTACTTGATAATTAGTTTTTCTTTGCACATATCCTAGCGCCCGTTGATAAATTTTTAATGTTTGTTCAGCTAAATGATTACGTAAATTAGTGGTTAATTTAGCATTTAATTGATCTCGAAAACTATAAATTTCAGCTTGCCAATGTCCAGAATTTCTCTCACTTTCAGCAATCCAATATTGATATAATAATAAATGTCTAATTATTTGCTGTAATAAACTTTCTACAGCATTTTTCTTTTCATTACCCAAATCTGCCAACTCCTCAATTAAATTATTTAAGTCCACATCATTAAATCTGCGTTGTTTTAATAATTCAATGTTAGTCAATAACCATTCATAATCATCAATTTCATAGAGTTGTTGTAAATACTCTAAATTACTAACTACACTCATAACCTCACCTCTAATTTATTTCACCAATTACCCATTACCCATTACCCATTACCCATTACCAATTACCCATTACCCAAAAAATCCCGCACCTTCTGTAAATAAGTTTCTGGATCTTCCAACATCGGAAAATGTGCGGTATTAGCAATAATTTCTAGCTGCACCTTATCACTCAAAACAGCCGCTTTTCTACCTAAATCAGCAGGAATAATTAAATCATATTCTCCCGCTATTAACAAAGTTGGTACTGTTAACTTAGCAAATTCTAAAGGCATTGTTTCCGCTTGTTCTTTACTCACAGAGGTAAAAATTGTCCCTAAAGCGGAATCATAATCAGCGTCAATAAAATCTTGTAAAAAAGCTTGTCTTTCAGCTTTAGGAATCGGACGATGCAAAAATCTCGCCATAAACATCCTATCCGCTAAAGGTATTTTCCCTAACCATTGAGGACGGAATTTAACTACTAAACCACCAAATTTATAGAAAGCTGCAAAGGCTTTTTCATCATATTCAAAAATCCCACTACAAGTTAAAATTCCCTTGATAACTTTTTGGGGATAACGATTAAAAAATAAAGTCGCAATTGAAGCACCCATAGAATGGGCATTAATATAAACACGCTCCAGATTTAACTCATTTAATAATACTGCTAAATCTTCCGCATATTCTGTTAATTCATAACTCAATTTACTGCTATCTTGGGTTTCAGCACGGGAACGCCCAAAACCGCGCATATCATATAATAAACAATCAAACTTATCTGCTAAAGCCTCAGCCGTACTGCGCCAATATCTACACGAACCAGCCCAACCATGCAAAAAAACCATCACTGGTTTTACCACATCTGATGGTTTCTTGATCCACTCGTAATAATGCTCAACCCCGCGAACTTTGATATAAGACATAATTTTTAAGGAATAGGTGACAGGTGACAGGTGACTGGGGACTGGGGACACTTCGACAAGCTCAGTGCATCGCTGGGGAC
>NZ_JAQMTI010000246.1:0-36957 GCF_028329225.1 Sphaerospermopsis kisseleviana CS-549
CCCAGTCCCCAGTCCCCAGTCCCCAGTCCCCAGTCACCAATCACCTATTCCCAAAATAATAATGTGAATTTAACATCATTAGGTGAACAGAAGGACTACAATCAAATCGGACAGACTGGGAATGTAACAAAGGAGGCTTACAAAAGTATGTCCGACTTAAATCGCGGAATTATGAAATTTGAAGGTGCGGATTCACCAAAAGTAGTCACAATCTCTACTGTGCTAGTTCTGGGATCTATAGCAGCACTCATCCTGTGGGCGTTGCAATCTGCCTATGCGTTAAACTAGGATCATTGATAAGCTCAAAGGACACTGAACAACGAAGGTTAACCTAGCTGCTCAGTGTCCATCAAGGCATAAATTAAACAATCTAAAAAAAATAGTGAGAAATAATTAAAATTTAGATTTGCGATTTGCAACTTTAGATGCAATATAAATCTAAAATACAAAAACAACAATAAATGTTTCAGCTTTGGGGTTTATTAGTTATTTTAATTACTTGCCCACTCTTAGGGGCAATGCCGCTAATTGCTTGGATTACTTACGCTCTCAAGCGTCAGCGATTAGCACAAATGGGTACAGGAAATATTAGCGTCTCTGCTGCTTTCTATCACGGTGGTAAACTAGTGGGGATTCTGGCAGTGCTGTCGGAAGCTTTTAAAGGAATTGCAGCAGTATCAATCGCCCGTATTTTCTTTCCTCAAGGCTCATTTTGGGAATTAATAGCTTTGATCGCCTTAGTGATAGGGAGATATGCTTTAGGGAAAGGAGCAGGAACAACAAACGTAGTTTGGGGATTTTTGATGCACGATCCCCTAATTGCTGGATTTGTGAGTTTAGTAGCTGCCATTGGCTTTGTCATTCTGCGCTCTAAACAAGCGATTAAATATGGGGTTTTAATTTTATTTCCCGTATTTGTAGCAGTCTTACATTTTAATGATTTCCCAAAAATTCTCGCTGCTTTTGCATTAGCGGGGTTAGTCGGTTGGATTTATCAACAAATGCCCGATGACATGGATCTGCCAGTGGCAGAAGCAGACACAGAATCACAACCGATGATGCAATATTTAAGCGGTGGTGAGCAAACGATTATCACTTTAGATGATGACTTAGAACCAGAGGTATTTGGAGCTAAGGCAGCTACATTATCACAAATCAAACGCTGGGGTTATCCCGTGCCAAAAGGCTGGATTTTAGCGCCCTTTGATGATCCTGCCCTGTTGATTGATTTTCTGCAACCATCATCCCTGTCACCCTTGATAGTGCGTTCTTCTGCGATTGGGGAAGATTCTCAACAAGCGTCTGCGGCGGGACAATACGAAACAGTATTGAATGTCACCAGTAAACAAGAGTTAGAACTAGCGATCGCCCAAGTTCAAGCCTCTTATAATCATCCTACTGCTGTAGAGTATCGGCGCAATCTTGGTGCGAAAGATGCGGCCATGGCCGTATTGATTCAACCCCAAGTCCAAAGTGTATATTCTGGTGTGGCCTTTAGTCGTGATCCCATTGCCCAACAAGGTGATGCAGTCATCATTGAAGCAGTATCAGGAAGTCCCGCACAAGTTGTTTCCGGGAAAATCACACCAGAACAATATCGGGTGTTTGTCGTCGGTGAAGATAAATTATCTACAGTAAAATTTGAGGGAGAAGGAAAAATTCCCCAACCATTAATCAAACAAGTAGCATATTTAGCCCGAAGATTAGAAAAACGTTATCATGGCGTTCCCCAAGATGTAGAGTGGAGTTATGATGGACAAACTCTCTGGGTATTGCAAGCACGACCAATTACCACCCTACTACCAATCTGGACAAGGAAAATCGCCGCTGAAGTCATTCCCGGTGTGATTCATCCCTTAACCTGGTCAATTAATTTACCCTTAACTTGTGGGATGTGGGGAGAACTGTTCACCATAGTCTTAGGTGACAAAACCCGCGAGTTAGATTTCACCAAAATGGCGACGCTGCATTATTCTAGAGCTTACTTTAATGCTTCCTTTTTAGGTGAAGTGTTTCTGGAGATGGGTTTACCACCAGAAAGTTTGGATTTTTTAACCAGAGGCGCAAAAATGAGTAAACCGCCTCTAGCTTCCACCTTGGAGAATTTACCAGGATTGACAAAGCTGTTACAGCGAGAAATCAGCTTAGAACAGGAATTTAAGCGGGATTATCGTCAAAGATTTATTCCGGGGTTGACAAAATTAGCAAATGAACCGATTGAGGAATTATCAGCACCGCATTTGTTAACCAGAGTGGACTTAATTCTTGATTTGCTCAACCAGGGTACTTACTACAGTATTTTATCTCCCTTGAGTGCTGCCATCCGGCAAGCGGTTTCTGGGGTGAAGGAAGAGCAAATTGATCACAGTATTACTCCTGAAGTAGCATCATTGCGATCGCTGCGAATTTTAGCCGCAGATGTTCAGGCAATTTTACCGGAGATTGACCCAGAAAGAGTTTTTGAACAACTGGCACAAATTCCAGAAGGGCAGCGAATTTTAGATGAATTTGCCGAAATATTGGAAGATTATGGTTATTTGAGTGAAGTGGGAACTGATATTTCCGTCCCCAGATGGAAAGAACAACCTCACCTAGTCAGACAAATCTTTGTCCAGTTCATCCAAGCACATGAAAGTGCAAATGCGGATGAATCTAAACAGCGTCACCAAGGTTTTGTGCAAAGACGGGTGGATCTCAAAGGTAGAGTCACAGAAGTTTATTCTCGCTTATTGGCGGAATTACGCTGGACATTTTTAGCTTTAGAAAAGATGTGGCTCAAAGAAAGTTTATTAAAGCAAACAGGGGATATCTTCTTTTTGAAATTAGGAGAAGTGCGACGTTTAGCAGCAAACGCTGATCCAGAACTGAGAGATCAAGTTGCTGAGTTATTGCAAAAGCGGCGATCGCAATTTCTCGAAGATAGCCAAATTACTCAAATTCCCCCTCTAGTTTACGGTAACAATCCCCCCCATCCTATCGCTGCACCCATTGATACCTCTGACCATATTTTACTAGGTATTCCCGCCAGTCAAGGACAGGCCGCCGGACAAGTTAAGGTAGTGCGAAATTTACAAGAAGCAGGAGAAATTAATAAACAGACAATTCTAGTTGTACCTTATACCGATTCTGGTTGGGCGACTATTTTAGTCAGGGCGGGAGGAGTCATCGCCGAAGCTGGTGGTAAACTTTCTCATGGGGCGATCGTCGCTCGTGAATACGGTATTCCCGCAGTTATGGATGTGCGCGGTGCTACCTATCTCCTTCAGGATGGTCAACAAGTACGCATTGATGGTTCTAAGGGTATTGTGGAACTGGAGGAATTTTTAACGTGATAGGTGACAGGTGACAGAAGAAGCAGGGGGGCTGGGGAGCCAGCGCCGTGGGCGGGTCTCCCGACTTGAGGCGACTGGCGTTCTTTTAAGGCGGGGAGCGTCAAGTAAATCTCTACCACTTTTTGTACGGTAGGAATTTACCAGACATGGTAATTTTAACGCGATCGCCTTTGGGGTCTACCTCTTTTTCCACATCTAAGGTAAAGTCAATTGCACTCATAATCCCATCACCAAACTTTTCTTGAATTACTTCCTTGATCGGGAAGCCATAGACCTGCATAATTTCATAGAAGCGGTAAATCAGTGGGTCTGTTGGGACAACGGGCCCCAATCCCTTGACTGGATATTTGGTCAATTCTTGGATATAGATGGGGGCTAAATCCAATGCTTCTACTAATAACTTAGCTTCTTCAGGTGATGCACTAGCTTGACGGTAGAATATAGCCGCAATGTATACTTCATCCAGTCCCAGAATTTTTTCTAAATCAGCAAAGCTTAAACCTTTCTCTTTCTTTGCCTCTAATAAAGTTTGCGTAATTTCAGGAATAGACATCTGGTAAATTTAAAAGTAAATAATTTTGCACGAAGAAATCTTACCATGATAACGTAAACTAGGCAAAGTTTTAGATGTTAAATAAGAGGACTTCTGGAATCACTACAATTACCTCTGGATAAGTGTTTCAAGCAATATGGCGGAATTTTTCTTGAATCGTTGCCATACCCCTGATTCATACTCGCTGGTATGACATGATGCCAGTGGTGCTGTCGATTAAGGCTCTTCAGGTGAAGGCATACTCGAAGCATAAAAAAAGTCTCTGGAGTATTGATTAAATGAAATTCAAAATATGTGATTATAAAGAATAAGTTTCTAGTAATATTTTTTTTGAGCAAAATTTTGGTTAGGTGGTCAAACGAATTTTTGTTTTTTGGGTTAGCAATCTTGGCACTTCAGGGGAAAGGCATCTAAATTATCTTGACAGAATACTATTAATAATGACGAATTATGCAAAAGTGGTTATCAATTATCGGCATCGGTGAAGATGGAATTCAGGGATTAAGTGCGATCGCTCTTTCTATTCTTAACCAAGCTCAAATTATCATCGGTGGGGAACGTCATTTAGCAATGTTACCACCTGAAGATAATAGGGAAAAAATTACTTGGAAATCTCCTTTTAATAATTCTATTCAAGAAATTATCAACCTACGTGATACAGGCAAATCAATTTGTATTTTAGCTAGTGGCGATCCAATGTGTTATGGTGTGGGTGCTACTATTATTAAACATATTCCTATTGATGAACTTACTATTATTCCCTCACCTTCCGCTTTTAGTTTAGCTTGTTCTCGGTTAGGTTGGAACTTTACAGAAACAGAAACTTTAAGTTTATGCGGTCGTCCTGTTTCTCTCTTGCAATCTTATATTTATCCTGGTGCTAAATTCTTAATTTTAAGTGCAGGTAAAAACACACCGGAAACTGTTGCTGAAATCTTAAAAAACCGGGGTTATGGTGATAGTAAAATCACAGTTTTAGAAAGAATGGGTAGTGTTAATGAACGGATTTTAACAGGATTTGTCAATAATTGGAATCATCAAGATATCGCATCTTTAAATACAATTGCCGTGGAATGTATTGCAGATTTAGGAATAACTGGTTTATCAAGATTTCCCGGTTTACCTGATAGTGCTTTTCACCATGATGGACAATTAACAAAACGAGAAGTAAGGGCGGTGACATTATCAACATTAGCACCTTTACCCGGTGAATTACTTTGGGATATTGGGGCGGGTTGTGGTTCTATTTCTATAGAATGGATGCGAAGTAATATTAGATGTGGGGCGATCGCTATTGAACAAAATCAGAATAGACTAAATTATATTGCTGATAATGCTGCTGCTTTAGGTACACCCAATTTACAAATTATTGCTGGAAAATCACCAGAAGTTATCCAAAATTTACCCACACCTGATGCTATATTTATCGGTGGGGGAGTTACAGCACCAGGATTATTTGATGTATGTTGGGATGCTTTAAAAATAGGGGGAAGAATGGTAGCTAATGTTGTGACTTTGGAAGGGGAAAAAACCTTATTTGAATGGTATGAAAAAGTAGGGGGAAATTTTACCAGGATATCTATTCAACGTGCAGAACCTATTGGTAAATTTTTAGGTTGGAAAGGGATGGCTCAAGTCACGCAGTGGGTAGGATATAAATAAAATGTGATATATGTGATATATGTGATATAATTTTATGACTATACTCTTTGTAATATCACTTTAACACAATTTTTTTAACAAAAACCTACCATGAATCAAACCGCTATCAATCTTATTGCTATCTCTGTTTTCCTAATGACGCTTTCTACTTTATTAGGTCCATTAATCAATCTTTCCCCAACTATCCCCGCTTTAACTATAGTGGGATTTTTAGGTATTGCGACTTTAGATAATTTTAGTTTTCAAGGTAAGGGAGGAACAATAGTTTTAGATTGGTTGGCGCGATTTTCTCCTACTTATAAAGAACGCATTCTACATCATGAAGCAGGACATTTTTTAGTTGCCCATTTATTAGGAATTAGCGTTACAGATTATACTCTTAGTGCGTGGGAAGCTTGGAAAATTGGACAACCGGGACAAGGGGGAATAATATTAGAAGATAATGAAATTGCTCAACAGTTGGAACGGGGCAAAATTGGCGTTTCAATGGTAGAAAGATATTGTAATATTTGGATGGCGGGAATTGCTGCGGAAATGTTAGTTTTTAAGTCTGCTGAAGGTGGTGGAGATGATAAAGCTAAGTTAAATCAATTTTTAACAGCTTTGGGTTTTGAGGAGAGAATTTTTGAACAGAAACAAAGATTTCATTTATTGCAAGCTAAAAATTTGATTCAGGAAAATTGGGAGATTTATCAAAGTTTAGTGGAAGCAATGAGAAAAGGGGTTGCTGTTGAAGAATGTAAAAAGGTAATTGGTGAAATTGCGACATAATGGAAATAT
The DNA here is from genome assembly GCF_028329225.1 of Sphaerospermopsis kisseleviana CS-549. Classification (NCBI taxonomy): domain Bacteria; kingdom Bacillati; phylum Cyanobacteriota; class Cyanophyceae; order Nostocales; family Aphanizomenonaceae; genus Sphaerospermopsis; species Sphaerospermopsis kisseleviana. Next base: position 6,328 of record NZ_JAQMTI010000246.1, read on the forward strand.
AGAAATAGAAACTATCTATTGAGGACAGGGAAAAATGTATCAAACAGATCCGCCACTTTCTCCCAAAGAAACATTACCCACAATGTATGATCTACCCAGCGAAGATCCAGAGGAGAAAGGTTTGCCAGATCAATTTCATTTATTACAACCACAATTATTATCAGAAACTTTTACTCCTGGTAATTATAAGATGGAGGAAATATTTACAGGCAGTGACATTAATTTGTATTATGATTCTCGTCATACCTTGTGCTATAAACGTCCTGATTGGTTTGCGGCTTTAGGTGTACCATATTTATATGGTGAACAGCAAGATTTAAGATTAAGTTATGTAGTTTGGCAAGAAGGAGTTAATCCTCATATTGTGGTAGAATTACTATCACCAGGAACAGAAAAAGAAGATTTAGGTCAAACACTGCGAGATGTGGAAAAACCACCTGGTAAATGGGAAATTTACGAGCAGATTTTAAGAGTACCTTATTACGCCATTTTTGATCGTTATCAATCTGAATTTAGGATGTTTCAATTAAATGGCGTTCACGAAGTGTCTCTGAAAGAGAATCGCTATACCGAAGCAACCTTAACTGATAATCGTTTTTGGATACCCAGCATAGAATTAGGTTTGGGAGTTTGGGAAGGTAGTTATAAAAATGTCAATATGCCTTGGTTGCGGTGGTATGATAAAGATGGTAATTGGGTATTAACTCCCACAGAATTTGAAAGACAACGCGCAGATCAAGAAAGACAAAGAGCAGAACAGGAGAGACAAAAAACAGAAATGATTGAACCGCAAAGGACGCAAAGGACACAAAGGTAAGAGAGTTTAAAAGATTTTTTAGTGTTGTTGTGGTTATTTTTTGAAAATTGGGATGCTCCCTTTCTAATTGCATAAATTAAGCCACATTAATTAATTGTTCTAAAGATTTAGCAATAGGTAAAGGTTTTCCATTTTCTTGATATTCAGAGACCAACATTTCTATTACTTCCTGAGCATTTTTTACAGCTTCTTCATAAGTGTTACCATGAGTATGATATTTTTGAGTAGGAAATTCAGGTAAATGAACTAAATAACATTGATCTTCATTACTCCAGTGAATAATGATAGTATAGGGTAAATTCATTGTTCTGACTCCTCTTTTTGAATTGATGTTAATTTCGCTAATTTTTCTTTAACTTCTTTTTCTATATACAGTTTAGCATCATCTCCATCTTTTCCAGAAATAGTAATAGGATCTTCTGGTAATAAAGGATGATACCAACGAGTATGACTTCCTTTTGCTGAACGGTAAATAAACCCAGCTTTTTTAAGTAGACTTTTTAATTCTCTGATTTTTTTAGGCATTTTTTGAACATAAATATTATCAAGGTATCTCAATGGATGTTAATTTGATACCAAGGAGCAATAGAACACTCTATACAAAAGATGGTGAAAGCTAACCATAGCTCTAATTTTATGGCATAACTAATAAATAGTAATGATGCTTTTTGCAGAACTGACCAACTAATTAAAATTGATTTCTTAAACACTCATGTCTTCAACTCCCCAGTATCTTAGCGGTAACGATATTCGCGCTTTATTCCTTGACTTCTACACCCAACGAGGACACCAACCCCTCCCCAGTGCATCCCTCGTACCGGAAGATCCCACCGTACTGCTAACTATAGCGGGGATGCTACCATTTAAACCCATATTTTTAGGACAGCGCACACCGGAATTTAAACGCGCTACCACTTCTCAAAAGTGTATCCGTACCAATGATATCGAAAATGTGGGACGGACAAAACGCCACCATACATTTTTTGAGATGTTGGGTAATTTTAGCTTTGGTGATTATTTTAAAGAACAGGCGATCGCCTGGGGTTGGGAAATTTCCACACAAGTTTTTGGTTTACCTCCTGAACGTTTAGTAGTTAGTGTTTTTGAAGAAGACGACGAAGCATTTAACATCTGGAAGGATAAAATTGGAGTTCCAGAAAAACGCATTAAACGCATGGGAGAAGATGATAACTTCTGGGTTTCTGGTCCCACTGGTCCTTGCGGTCCTTGTTCAGAAATTTATTATGATTTTCACCCAGAATTAGGAGACGATCACATTGATTTAGAAGATGATACCCGATTTATCGAGTTTTATAACTTGGTATTCATGCAATATAATCGGGATGCAGAAGGAAACCTCACCCCATTACAAAATAAGAACATTGACACCGGAATGGGTTTAGAGAGAATGGCGCAAATTCTCCAAAAAGTTCCTAATAATTATGAAACAGATTTGATTTTCCCGATTATTGAAACTGCGGCGAATATTGCTAAAATTGACTATCATCAAAGTGATGAAAAAACCAAAGTTTCTTTAAAAGTAATTGGTGATCATGTTCGTTCCGTTGTTCACATGATCGCTGATCAAATTCGCGCTTCTAATGTTGGTAGAGGTTACATTTTACGGCGTTTAATTCGTCGCGTTGTCAGACATGGTAGATTAATTGGAATTTCTGGGGAATTTATTAACAAAGTTGCAGAAACAGCAATTTCTCTTTCTGAATCAATTTACCCCAATTTGCGCCAAAGAGAAACAGCAATTAAAGCAGAATTAGCCAGAGAAGAAGCTAATTTCTTGAAAACCTTAGAAAGAGGTGAGAAGCTGTTAGCAGAAATCATCCAAGAGGTAAAACAAAAAGGTTTAACTGACCTTAGCGGAGAAAGTGCATTTACCTTATATGATACCTACGGATTCCCATTAGAACTAACTCAAGAAATTGCTGAAGAACAGAATTTAACAGTTGATGTTGATGGTTTCAAAGCAGAAATGCAGAAACAGATAGAACGTGCAAAAGCAGCACATGAAACCATTGATTTAACTGTACAAGGTTCTTTGGATAAACTAGCAGAACATATCCACTCTACCGAATTTTTAGGATATACTCAATTAGCAACCACCGCAAAAATAGAAGTTTTGTTAGTTGCTGGTATTTCCCAAGAAGAAGCAGAAGCAGGAACAGAAGTCCAAATTGTTCTAGATAAAACCCCATTTTATGCGGAATCAGGGGGACAAATTGGAGATAAAGGATATATTTCCGGTGATGGAATTTTAATCAGAATTGAAGATGTGAAAAAAGAATCTGATTTCTTTGTTCACTTTGGTAAAATAGAACGAGGTACAATTAGAATCGGTGATCAAATTACCGCCCAAATTGATACTTCTTGTCGTCGTCGATCTCAAGCTAACCATACAGCAACCCATTTATTACAAGCTGCATTAAAGAAAGTTGTTGATGAAGGAATTTCCCAAGCAGGATCTTTAGTTTCTTTTGATAGCTTGCGGTTTGATTTTAACTGTCCTCGCGCTTTAACTGCGGATGAAGTTCAACAAGTTGAAGAATTAGTAAATACTTGGATTTCTGAAGCCCATGCTGCTAAAATTGAAGTATTACCTTTAGCAGAAGCAAAAGCTAGAGGTGCAGTGGCAATGTTTGGTGAAAAATACGGTGATGAAGTCCGAGTAATTGATTTCCCTGGTGTTTCGATGGAATTATGTGGGGGAACTCACGTTAATAATACTGCGGAAATAGGCGTTTTCAAAGTCATATCTGAAGCGGGAGTTTCATCAGGAGTGAGAAGAATAGAAGCGGTTTCTGGTGCGTCGGTTTTAGATTATTTGAATGTGCGAGATCAAGTAACTAAAGATTTGTGTTTCCGCTTTAAAATCAAACCGGAAGAAATACCCGACAGAATCACAACTTTACAAACCGAACTTCGCAACAGTGAAAAAACAATTCAAACTCTAAAATCACAACTTGCAATAGTTAAATCTGACAGTTTATTACAAACTGCGGAAACAGTGGGAGAACATAAAATTATTGTTGCACAGATGGAAGATGTAGACGCAGAATCATTGAAAGATGCAGCAGAAAGATTACTGCAAAAAATTGGTAATGGTGCTGTGGTTTTAGGTTCTATTCCTGAAGAGGGAAAAGTAAGTATCGTTGCTGCTTTTAGTTCTGAAGTGAATAAAAAAGGTATCCAAGCAGGAAAATTTGTAGGTGCTGTAGCGAAAATTTGCGGTGGTGGTGGTGGTGGAAAACCCAATCTCGCGCAAGCTGGGGGAAGGGATGCAAGTAAGTTACCGCAAGCTTTGGAAACTGCGAAAAGTGATTTATTAGCAGGGTTGAAATAGGATTTTATGGGGTAGGTATATTGCCTACCCAAATTTTTGTTATGCTGTTTTATTACATTCTTTCTAGTGCATCAACGCAACATCTTGACCAATATTTTATGACTATTGACGCTTTTGTTGATAATGGGTATGCTCCAGGTAGAGAATTTTGTGAGCAATTTCTGTTAAGTCCTGAATTTACTCTTCAAAGCCTCCAACCTATTTTATCAGGTTCTAGTCGGCTCAAAAAAGCTGAATTAGCAGCCGAGATAGCCAATGCACTTGAACAAGTTAAGGTTACTCCAGAAACAATATTACTGGAATATGTGAAACAGCGAAAAACATGGTTGAGCTTGAAATTGGGTACTCATGTTCTTACACCAAATCTAAAACCTGCTGCATTATTTTTAAAAGAGTTTGGGGATGATGGTTGGTACGGACCAATTCAGGAAGCAAATCAACCCCATAAAAAATGGTATATCCGAACTCATAAAATTGATGATTCAAGTAATCGAGCAGATAAACGTGATATTCGTTGGTCTGTTATTGCAGAAGTAGCAAAAGATTATGTAGCTTTCGTAATTTGTTCTCTAATTGTCATTGGATTTTTACCTTTTCCTAACTATCAATAAATATCATATCAAATTCAGCAGTAAGTATAAAGTAATTAGACTTATATATTCACTGCAACTTTACCAAAAATTGTAGAAGGTTCTGGTATAAGTTTTCCATCTTCTTTCAATACTTCCAAATACAATTCTATAGCTTCTTTAATCATAATCATAATTATAACTTTATTAGAAAATTTACCAATCTAATCAACCATGCAAAAACTTACAAGAATTACCCGTAACCCTGAAGTAATGGGTGGTAAGCTGTTACACAGCTAAATTGTATAATCCTAATATTCTGAACTCTTGTTTAACAGGCAAGATGCCTGTTCCACTTATACAAATTAAATGCACAACAGCTTAAACCCTGCATCCGAGGAATGTGCATGACCGTTGGTACTATCGTTGGTTTAATGGCATCTGGGCACAGTTTAAATGACATTATCAAAGCTTATCCCTACTTGGAAGAAGCCGATATTTATGAAGCATTGTTCTATGCGGCTTTGCGGGATCAATAAAATGATATAGAACTTTCACTAAACTTTCCATTTATATGGTCAACTTATTTAATAAGTCAGGGATTTGATATATAATCAACTTAGTCATTATTTCTCTATTATCTTCATATTAAAAACTATGCTCAAAAGTATAAAAATAGAGAACTTTCGCTGCTTTAAATCTTTTGAACTTCAACAACTAGGTAGAATTAATCTGCTAGTGGGTGAAAACAATAGCGGTAAAACTTCTATATTAGAAGCTATTCAGCTTTTATGTTCACGAACTAATCTTGAACCACTCGGTGAAATAATGATTAACCGTGGTGAGTATTTTTGGAGTGATGATCCAAGAGAAGAGCGTGAACTTGATGTCTGTCATTTATTTTATGACCATCAATTTGATATTGATAGTCAATTTTCTATTTCAGGAATTAACGACGATGTTAAAGAAGAGTTTTCTGTCAATATAGGAAGTATAAAGTTACATATTGATGCTGATTTAGAGGAGTTAGAAGAGTTAGACGAAGAAAAAAAAAGAGAACTTATTGAAGAATTATCAAGTAATTTCAAAAGCCTAAACTTCCGAGTAATTTGGAATAGAGAAAATGAAGCTAAAGAAATTGTAAATATGCCTCTGTTAGATAATAATTGCTTATCCTTGAGACTGATTAAACGTTCTAGCCGAGACAAAAAAAATCAATTGAATAAGACAATATTTGTCAATGCTTCCTCTCTAAATACTACAAATATGAAAGAATTATTTGAGGAAGTTGTATTAACTCCTGAAGAAGAACTAGCAACAGAAGCATTGAAAATAATTGATCCAAAAATTGAACGTATTGCTACAGCAAATGTCCAAAAAACTAATAAGATAGCGAGATTACGTCCTGCGGTTGCTGACTCACATACTGGTTTTTTTGTCCGTCTTAGTGATAAAAAACAGCGTGTACCAATTGGAAGTATGGGTGATGGTGTGTGGCGAATATTAGGACTTGCATTAGCTATAGTATCAGCTAAAGATGGTTATTTATTTGTAGATGAAATAGATACCGGACTTCATTTTACTACAATGTCCGGTATGTGGAAAATGATTTGGGAAACAGCTAAAAGACTAAATGTACAAGTTTTTGCAACTACACATAATAGCGATTGCTGGAAAAGTTTAGCCCAAATTGCACAACAAGAAAATGTCACTGATGATGGTATTAGGATTCATAGAATTGAGAAAGATAAATCAAAAAGTATAGTTTTCAATGAATCTCAAATGGTCATTGCTGCGGAAAGAGAATTGGAGGTACGTTAGCAATGGCAAAAAATGATAAACCTAAAAAATTATTAGTTGAAGGTCAAGATGATTTACGAGTGATACCAGAATTAATTGAAAAAAATGGGATTTTCTGGGGTAATAAGAAAGAAGAAGCAATTATATCAATTCAAGAATGTGGAGGTTATGAAAATATTACTTCTGATCTCATATACACAGAATTGCAAACTAGAGGACGCACACATTTAGGTTTAATGGTAGATGCTGATGATGATGCGTTTTTACGTTGGCAAAGTATCAGAAATGCTTGTTTACCAAATATTCCTAATCTTCCTGAAGCTATACCGGAAAATGGGTTAATTATTAATACACCAGATAATCAAAAATTTGGTGTTTGGATTATGCCAAATAATATTATAGAAGGAATGTTAGAAACATTTTTAGGTTATATGATTCCCGAACAGGGAGAATATCTTTGGGAATATGCACAGGAAGTAGTCAGAGAAGCAAAAAATAAAGGTGCAACATTTAAAGAATCTTATATTGATAAAGCAGAAATTTACACCTGGTTAGCATGGCAAAATGAACCAGGGAGACAAATACATCAAGCTATAAAGTATAATATTTTAAATCCCAACAATCCTAAAGTGCAGGGGTTTATCAATTGGTTTAAAGAGTTATATGATTTGTGATTAAAAATATCCCCAACTTTTTAAAGCAGTCAGGGATCTAAAAATACATATTTAAAAGTCACTAATTTAAAAGTCACTAATTTAAAAGTCACTAATTTAAAATTCACTAAAAATTAAGATTCCTGTTCAGGAGGACGATTTTGCAAAATATCAAGAATCCGCCGATTTTCAGTTTGCAAACCCCGCACATCCATCTGTATTTCTCTAATCTCAGACTGCATCTGCATCATATCAGAACGCATATCTCTAATTTCCAAGACCAAAGTATCAAAGTTACGCTGCATAGTTTCAAAATTACGCTGAATCGTATCAAAATTACGCTGATGATGAGTAGCAGTTTCCAATAAAGCACTTACCGCTAATCGCATATCAATAAGCTGATTTTCCATTTTATCCATCCTTGCTTTATCTTCATTACTCAATTACTCATATTTTTAAAACTTCACAACCTGGTAAAGTATGATCTTGATTATAACGGAATGTGATATAATTATTTTATAATTAGTTTCCTAGAACACCGATTCATTAATCGTAAGGGCGAATAACCGTAAGGGCGAAGCATTCGGACAGAATATGAACTGGTTTCAGCGATAGGTTATCACCCGAATGCTTCGCCCCTACAAGGTAAAAACAGATTACCTAGCATTACTGAATCGACGTTCTAGTGGGAGTGCAAATTGCGTATAATCTATTTGTCAAATTACACACCAATTATTACACACCAATTATATAGAATCCCAAATCCTTATGAAACTTAACTTATTAAAACCACTGGCGTTTATTGATTTAGAAACCACAGGAGTAGATATAATCAAAGATAGAATTGTACAAATTGCTATCCTCAAAGTATTTCCCGATGGTAGGGAAGAACTGAAAAACCAGATAATTAATCCCACAATTCCTATTCCTCCTACTGTTTCATTAGTACATGGAATTTATGATGAAGATGTAAAAGATGCGCCGACATTTTCAGAAATTGCTGTTGACTATTTAAATTTCCTTGATGATAGTGACTTAGCTGGTTTTAATTCCAATAAATTTGATATTCCTCTGCTAGTAGAAGAATTTTTACGTGCAGGACTATGTTTAAAATTATCAGGGAGAAATTTAGTAGATGTGCAAACTATCTTTCACATCATGGAACGACGCAATTTAAGAGCAGCTTATAGGTTTTATTGTGGTCAAGATTTAGAAGGAGCGCATGATGCAGCAATTGATATTCGTGCTACCTATCAAGTTTTTAAAGCACAAATTGAACGTTATGAAAATGTAGAATATAGTAATGATGGTTCTCCTGTTCCTGTACCAATTACCAATGATATTAAAGTTTTAAGTCAGTTGACTACATTTAATTTTTTAGATCCTAGTAATAAATTGATTTATGATGAGCAGAAGCAAGCTATTTTGTTTAACTTTGGTAAATATAAAGGTCAGAGTTTGTTAGAAGTTTTTTTCAAAGATCCCGGTTATTATGACTGGATGATAAACAAAGGAGATTTTTCACTATCTACTAAGAAAGTTTTGAAAAGAGCTTGGAAAGCGATGCATAATTCAGACAACAGGAAACACATCATTCAATAATGGACAATTAACAATTATTTCTCCCTTAAAGTAAGAGGATTTAAAAAAGAGACTTTAAAAAGCGGAATTTTTGGCTTTACCTATTAAACAAACTTTCCATTGATCGAGATTATCACTAACCTTTTACGTTAAAAGGCGGGAAAACCCGCCCCTAACATCAATTGAAACTAACTAAAAACAACTTACTTCTTAGCTTCAGCAATGGGAACCCACTCAGTATGGAAAGTTCCTTCCTTATCAATACGTTTGTAAGTATGAGCGCCGAAGTAGTCCCGTTGTGCTTGAGTCAAGTTTTGAGGTAAACGAGCGCGACGGTAGCTATCGAAATAATCGAGAGAAGCACTAAAAGCAGGAACAGGAATTCCCATTTTAGCAGCAGTAACAATTATTTCCCGCCAAGCAGCTTGTCTATCCAGAATTGTTTGCTTAAATTCAGGTGCTAACAATAAGTTAGGTAATGCTGGATTTTCGTCAAATGCTTTCTTAATCTTATTCAAGAAACCAGCGCGAATAATACAACCACCTTTCCAAATTCGAGCCATTTCACCCAAATTCAGACCCCAATTATAGGCTTGAGAAGCGGTAGAAATTAACGCCATACCTTGAGCATAAGAGCAGATTTTGGAACAATAAAGTGCATCCCGCACCATGTTCACAAAAGTTCTTGTATCTTTAAAGATTGTGGGAGCAGGACCAGTTAATTGTTGAGATGCGGCAATCCGTTCTTCTCTAATAGAAGAGAGAATCCGGGAATTAACAGCAGCAGTAATTGTAGGAATAGCAACGCCTAATTCCAAAGCAGTTTGTACAGTCCAACGACCGGTTCCTTTTTGTCCCGCAGCGTCAACAATTAAATCAACCAAAGGTATCTTGGTTTCTGGATCAACGTAGGGGAAAATATTCGCGGTAATCTCAATCAAAAATGAATTGAGTTCGTCGGTTTTATTCCACTCTGCAAATACTTGATGTAGCTGTGCAGCATTCAAACCACCGACATTTTTCAGCAAATCGTAGGCTTCTGCAATTAACTGCATATCGCCGTACTCAATGCCGTTGTGAACCATTTTTACATAGTGACCAGATCCACCAGGTCCAATATAGGTTACACAGGGACCATCATCAACTTGTGCAGCGATTCTGTTGAAAATGGGGGATAGATACTCATAGGAACTTTTTGTACCACCGGGCATGAGAGAAGGACCATTTAACGCGCCTTCTTCACCACCACTCACACCCATACCGATATAGCGTAAACCAGTGGGTTCTAATTCTTGAGTGCGTCTTTCGGTATCTTCAAACCAAGAGTTACCACCATCAATAATGATGTCACCTTCTTGCAGTAAGGGTTTAAGCTGTTGAATTACCGCATCAACAGGTTTACCAGCTTGCACCATGACTAAGATTTTGCGGGGACGTTCTAATGAAGCGACAAATTCTTCCAGGGTATAAGCTGCTTTAACATTCCGTCCTCCAGCGCGGTTGGCCATGAAGGCATCGGTTTTTTCACGGGAACGGTTGTAAACTGCAATTGGGAAGCCATTACGCTCAACGTTTAGAGCGATATTTTCGCCCATAACGGCTAATCCAATCACACCAAAGCTTTGTAGTGTCATAGTTCAAATGTTTTTTGGGTTTGGCTAACTCTTGCAGATGCTTTCATCTTTAAGGGTAATCCGAGATTTTGGCTTCACTCCTAAAGAAGACATTAAGAGTTGAGGTAAATGGCAAAAATCACAAAAATCACATCTAACACCAAGAATTGGTTTTGATTTGTATCTGAGTCAACAATTCAATGACAAATCAATAACAAAATTCGCAAAATGGAAATACGGCAGATGAGAAACTGTAAGGAGTTTAAAAAATGCTCGCCTATATCCTAGCGTTAGTAGTGGGAATTGGCAGTGTAGCTATTTACATAGCTGCTTTCTTTTTCCCGGAAATTCACCGCAAGAATGATTTTATCTGGAGTGGTGTGGGTTTATTTTACGCTTTGGTGTTATGGATTTTTGCATCACGCATTACTGGGGGTTTATTACTGGGTCATATAGCTAGTGTGGCGCTTTTGGTGTGGTTTGGTTGGCAAACTCTTTCTCTGCGTCGTCAACTTACACCAGAGGTACAACAAACGCCTATTCCCAGTCCTGAGTTAGTTAAAGTGAGTATTCAAGAACAGGTATCTAAGTTTTCTTTACAGGAAAAGCTGGGACAGTTATCATCGTTAATTGCTAATGTTTTTAGTGGTGTTAAAGGTAAGGTACAACAAGTAGGGAATAAACAACCAGTAGCACCTCCAGAAAAACCTGTTGTGACAATTGTTGATCAGACTACTCTTGTTGCAGAACAACCAAGCCAAACAACATCTCCAATGGAAGTGGTAACTGTTCCTGCATCTGAAACGGCTACACCAACAGCAGAAGTCAGTCAAACCGAAGTGGTAACTGTTCCTGCATCTGAAACGGCTACACCAACAGCAGAAGTCAGTGAGGAAGTTAGTCAAACTGAAACCAAAACTGAAGCCAAAATTGAAACTGTTTCAGAAGTAACACATCCAACTCCTCCGACTCCTGAGTTAGTCGCACAAGCGCAAGAGGAAACCGAGGAAAAACCACATATTTCTGTTGAGGAAGTCGCCCCAGATGCTGTACTTGCTCCCCCAGCAGAAGCACCACCGGAAAAATTACCACCCAGTGAAGGAATTGGTAGTTAGGTATTGGCAGGGAGTGGGGACTGGGGAAGAAAATTTTAGATTTTAGATTTTAGATTTTAGATTTTAGATTGGACTTAACAAAAACAATCCAAAATCCAAAATCCAAAATCCAAAATAAAAAACTCCTGAATACTGAATACTGAATTATTACAAATTTAGTTACTTTAACTACTTTTATTATTTTGTCAAGTGTTTTCTAAGAAACGGCAAACTATCTTATAACTTTGTTACATATTTGTTAAGAAAAGTTACACGCTTCTTAACAAAAGGGAATATTTTCTTATGGTTGTTTCACTTGAAAAGAATAAACAACATGAGGTTGTCATCATTGGTGGTGGTTTTGGTGGACTGTATGCGGCAAAATCTCTTGCTAATAGAAATGTAAAGGTTACTCTCATTGATAAACGGAACTTTCACTTATTTCAGCCTCTTTTATATCAAGTTGCCACTGGTACGTTATCACCTGCTGATATTTCTTCTCCTTTGCGTGCTGTTCTCAGAAAAAGTAAAAATACAAAAGTTTTGCTGGGAGAAGTAAATAATATTGATCCGAAGACACAAAAGGTATTTGTGGGTGATAAAATCGTACCTTATGATACTTTAATTGTGGCTACAGGTGCTAACCATTCTTATTTTGGGAAAGATAATTGGAAAGACTTAGCTCCTGGTTTGAAAACTGTAGAAGATGCGATAGAAATGCGTCGGCGGATTTTTTCTGCATTTGAAGCAGCAGAAAATGAAACTGATTCTGAAAAACGCCGTGCTTTGTTGACTTTTGTGATTGTGGGTGGTGGTCCTACTGGGGTAGAATTAGCGGGTGCGATCGCTGAGTTGGCATATAAAACCCTGCAAGAAGATTTCCGCAATATCGACACTTCAGAAGCGAAAATTTTATTATTGCAAGGTGGCGATCGCATTCTTCCTCATATTTCACCAGAATTATCGCAATCAGCAACAGAATCTTTACAAAAATTGGGTGTGATGGTTCAAACCCAAACCAGGGTGACAAATATTGAAAATGACGTTGTTACTTTCAAACAAGGTGATAAAGTACAACAAGTTAGCGCCAAAACTGTATTATGGGCGGCAGGTGTTGAAGCTTCTGGAATGGCGAAAGTTTTAGCAGATCGTACTGGTGTAGAATGCGATCGCTCTGGTAGAGTAGTTGTAGAACCAGACTTAACTGTTAAGGGTTACAAAAACATTTTTGTGATTGGAGATTTAGCTAATTTCTCCCATCAAACTGGTAAACCTTTACCCAGTGTTGCACCTGTAGCTAAACAACAAGGAGAATATGTTGCTGGGTTGATTTTACTACGGCTTCATGGTCATACTTTGCCACCATTCCATTACACCGATGTTGGTAGTTTAGCAATGATTGGGCAAAATTTAGCGGTAGTAGATTTAGGTTTTCTGAAACTTACAGGTTTTATTGCTTGGGTATTTTGGCTAGTAATTCACATCTATTTCTTAATTGAGTTTGATACTAAGATGGTAGTGGTAATTCAGTGGGCATGGAATTATATTACTCGTAATCGTCGTTCTCGATTGATTACAGGTAAGGAAGCTTTCTTAGGACCACAACCTATTAACAATTCTCATCCTTATCAGGCGACAGAAACCGTCAAACAGCCAGTTAAGGTTTAGGTTTTTTGTAGTTATTAGCAGTACCTTGAAGCCGATAGAGAAACCCGTCATTAATCTCAACACTTGATCTATTAGTGTGAGACTTATGGCGGGTTTAAGTATTTTGATCGCAATAAATTACCATGAAAATCTAAATACCTGTAAACCTGGAAAATCAAAAAATGTAGGTTGGGTTGAATGAAGTGAAACCCAACATTGATAATAATATTCAAGATGTGGTGTTGGGTTGCGCTGCGCTTAACCCAATCTACAACTCGTAATTTTCACAGCAGCAGCTAAAATATCATCATCAGATTCCATGTCATCCAAATTATCCACTTTTATATGTTCTATAATTTGACGATGAGTAATTTCATATTGTGCATCTACTAAAGTACGTGCTATTAGATAACTGAGTTTTTGCCAATCTTCAGATGAAGCTATTTCTTCTATATTTTGCAATGCTGTATAAGCTTCTGTTGGGAGATAGGCTAAAAATTTTAAGGCTAGATGAATATTCTGTATTTGTGTTTTTTCTGTGATCTTAGACAAATCAATGATCATACTTTTGCTTTCTTGCTCACTGTGAGTCAATCTAGTTTGTTCTGACATATAAATTCCTTGTTTATTTTATGGTATAATAAAGATTGTATTTCCTCTAAAATTAAAGAGGATAGACATTAGATAAAATTAACTATTATTCATTAATAACTCACTTTATCAAGTTAAATCTTATTTAAAAATGCAGCAACAAGAAAATTTAATACGGTTATGTCTTGATCTTAACATCTGGTGTGCCTCTTTGCTGTCAGATAGGAAAGGAAAGAAAAATTCATCGAGTCAAAGTTTAGTTACAATAATAACTCAAGGACGTTGTGAAATAGGGTTAGTACAGTTAATTATATCTTGGGGTATGATTAACCGATTGCGTTCGGTCTTGGAGTCACAGTTAAATATTCCCACAACATTAGTTAATTCTTATCTATCGGCAATTGTTAGTTATACCCAACTCGGACCAGTTTATTTTTCTCCACAATTAACTTTAGGGGGTACGGGTGTAATTGCTATAAGTGATCAAGAAGATGCCCATGTTTTAGAAACTGCTATAGCTGGTAAGGCTAATATTTTAGTAACAGTTAATTTTAAAGATTTCATTGCCAATGATACACGCATTATTCAACCAGATAGACACCTGATTTATACGACACCTAATCATGCTTTTCATATTATACATCCTGATTTGATGATGGAATGGTTACGTCAGGGTATAATTCCAGATGTTGAAGGTTTTATATAAAAAATATTGTATATATTAGACTTCTCCGAAAAAGATGTAGGGACAATTCATGAATTGTCCCTACCAAGGGTTTCAGGTTATGCATATTTAATTTTCGGAGATGTCTATTGTAAACCTGAGAAATCAAAAAATGTAGGTTGGGTTGAATGAAATGAAACCCAACATTATATAAATGTGAGGTGTTGGGTTTCGTTCCTCAACCAAACCTACGACTACTGGCGTAACTAGTAATGGAGGCTGTCGGAATTATTTATGCTGCTTTATCTTTTAGTTCTTCACCTATAACAACAATCTTCTTTTCTAGTTCCTCGTATGTGTTGACCCCAATAACATACAAAACTTTTGCGGCAAGAATTATATTCATTGGTGGAGTAATGCCAGCATCTAATAGAACAACAATTGATCGTTGTGCCTGATTAGTTGGAGAAGACCACTCATTATAATGACGAAAATTATTTGCTGTTGCCCATATAAGTTTTGATAGTTTTGCATTTCTAATATTTTCGCCAACATTTAGGCGTTCGTCTTGGTTATTAATTCCTAGTTGAACTCCGAGAGATTGTATCCAGTTATTAAGTACAAGAAATAATGATGCTGCATAAATATCCCTTGAATAAATTTTTACTTGATTTAATCGCGTCCATTTTTGCCAGTGGTACATAATTTTCATATCATCCCAATCTGTATCCCATAATGGTGGACCTGGATAACTATCATTAAAAGGGTCAGTTCCGCTTGCCATTTCCGAGAAAAAATACGCAGAATTTTCGGAAGCTGTTGAATTAGTAAATAGTGTACTTAAAGCCTCTCTTTGCAGAAACAATTCATCTAAAAAAGTTTTTAGTATGTTGTCTTTACTCATATCACTTAATCAAAATATAAATGTGAAGTGTTGGGTTTAGTACCTCAACCCAACCTACAATTACTTATGCTGTAACCATTTCCGGTACTAAATTAGATGGTGCTGGATCAAAATGTAAAACCATGATTTGCTCTGGACGCAACCCAACAGATTCATAAGTTTGTCCATTGCTATCACTAAATTCTACTTCAAACGCAGCACCATCCGCTAATAATTCAACTATTGTACCAACTTGACCACGTAACAAATTATATTCAGGTAAATCAACTGTTAATGCTACTACGTCTAGTAAATCGGGTGCAATAATTTTACTCATTTTCTATAATCTCCATGTATTTTTATACTAAAGGATAACAGGAAGTTAAGCTGGGAATATCAGAACCAGATTTAATAATCCAACCAGTGCGAATAGTTGCACTTCTATTGTGCCATTCTAGAGTAAAGTCTAGTGTGTAGCGTTGTCCATATTCATCATACCTATTCAAACTAATTTCTTGAGTTTTTACTTTTTCTAAAATAATTTGGCGTAATTCCTCAGCATTTTCAGCAGTCATACCTAAAATGGATGAAAATAGACGAGCTTTATCTTTTCCTGTAGCATGATTTGGATTTAGAGAGTAATCACGCAATTTACGAATATCAACAACTGCATTCTCACTATTTGGAAGTAGATTTGAGTTTAATCTAATAATTTCTTCCAAATTTATACCTCTTTCTTCAAAAATCTGCCGTAACTCAGGTTGTTGCATCAACACAAAAGCCATGTCTCTCAATACGCGCTTTGTCTGATATCCCCTTGATTTCCACAACTCCTCAGTTTCTTCTCTTCCAACAATACTTGCAAATTGCTCATATAATTCAGCGTCACCAATCTCTTGTTGTTTAGCAAGTGCAGCATCACCATCTTTGATATCTTCTCTCATAGCTCTAAATGTATGCTCAATCTCTTCCTGAAGATGCTTTTGTTCATCTGCTTCGGTGGCTTTATTCAATCTTTCAAGAAGCTCATTGAGATCAAGCATTTTCTGTACGAAGTCGTTTAGTTTTTCCTCTGGATTTATCATAAGTTGTTACAATTATCATGTATTAGCGTGTTAATTTTATCACAGATTAAGGCAGTATTGCCCAGATATCCCTTTCAATGCGAGCAAAAGGGGAAATTTTGGTTTTCATGCCTATCTCTTATAATTGATCAAATAACTGCAAACATATCTTAGGCATGAAACTGTGACTGAACCCGGACAATACAAAGATACCGTTAACCTCCCCAAGACTAACTTTGATATGCGGGCAAACGCAATCAAGCGCGAACCCGAAATCCAAAAATTCTGGGAAGAAAACAACATTTATTCTCGCCTCTCCCAAGAAAACCCAGGCGAAGTATTTATACTGCACGATGGACCGCCCTATGCTAACGGTCAGTTGCATATTGGTCATGCCTTAAATAAGATTCTCAAAGATATTATTAACCGTTACCACCTCCTACAAGGTCGTCAAGTTCGTTACATTGCAGGATGGGATTGTCACGGATTACCCATTGAGTTAAAAGTTCTGCAAAATATGAAACAAGCAGAACGGCAAAACCTCACACCTTTGCAATTGCGCCAAAAAGCGAAAGAGTTCGCCCTTAAAACCGTAGATGAACAAAAAGAAAGCTTTAAACGCTATGGGGTGTGGGGTGATTGGGATAATCCTTATCTGACCTTAAAACCAGAATACGAAGCCGCGCAAATTGGCGTTTTTGGGGCAATGTACTTAAAAGGATATATCTATCGTGGTTTAAAGCCTGTACACTGGAGTCCTAGCTCTAAAACCGCTTTAGCAGAAGCTGAGTTAGAATATCCTGAAGGTCACGTTTCTAGGAGTATTTACGCCGCTTTCCCGGTGGTGAAGGTGTCCGAAAAGCTAAAATCTGTTTTAGAGCCGTTCTTGCCTGATTTGGGCGTAGCTGTGTGGACAACTACTCCCTGGACGATACCGGGTAATTTGGCGGTGGCTGTGAATGGGGCGTTGAATTATGCGGTTGTTGAGGTGGCACGCAGAGACGCAGAGGCGCAGAGAGGATGCAAGTATCTGATCGTGGCGGCGGAGTTGGTAGAAAGGTTGACTGCAACTTTGGATGTTGAGTTGACTGTGAAGGCGACTTTTGCGGGTCAGGATTTGGAACACTGCACTTATCGTCATCCGCTTTTTGACCGTGAAAGTCCGGTGGTGGTTGGTGGTGATTATATCACTACTGATTCTGGTACTGGTTTGGTGCATACTGCCCCTGGTCATGGTCAAGAAGATTACATTGTGGGTCAGCGTTATGGTCTGCCGATTCTTGCACCGGTGGATGATAATGGTAATTTCACGGATGAGGCTGGTAAGTTTGCTGGCTTGAATGTGCTGGGTGATGGTAATCAAGCAATTATTGACGCGCTGACAGAAGCGGGTTCTTTGTTGAAAGAGGAAGCATACTCTCATAAATATCCTTATGATTGGAGAACTAAGAAACCGACGATTTTCCGCGCTACTGAACAATGGTTTGCTTCTGTGGCAGGATTTAGAGAGGAAGCTTTAAAGGCGATCGCATCTGTGCGTTGGATTCCCGCACAAGGTGAGAATAGAATTACACCGATGGTTGCAGAACGTTCTGACTGGTGTATTTCTCGTCAACGGACTTGGGGTGTCCCCATTCCTGTGTTCTATGATGAGGAAACTGGGGAAGCGTTGCTGAATGCAGATACCATTAACCACATCCAAGCTATCATTGCAGAGAAGGGTTCTGATGCTTGGTGGGAGTTGTCGGTTGAGGAGTTGTTACCCGAACCTTACCGCAGTAATGGGCGCAATTACCGCAGGGGTACAGATACAATGGATGTGTGGTTTGATTCTGGTTCATCTTGGGCGGCTGTGGCGAAGCAAAGACCAGAATTAGGTTATCCTGTGGATATGTATTTGGAAGGTTCTGATCAACATCGGGGATGGTTTCAATCTTCGCTTTTGACTAGTGTTGCGGTAAATGGAATTGCACCTTATAAAACAGTTTTAACTCATGGTTTTGTGTTAGATGAACAAGGCCGGAAAATGAGTAAATCTGTGGGTAATGTTGTTGATCCGCAAATCATTATTAATGGGGGAAAGGATCAGAAAAAAGAACCCGCTTATGGTGCAGATGTTTTGCGGTTGTGGGTGTCTTCAGTTGATTATTCTGGTGATGTGCGTTTGGGTGGTAACATCATTAAACAATTAGCTGATGTGAGAAATAAAATCCGCAATACTGCACGGTTTTTGTTGGGTAGTTTGCATGATTTTGATCCTCAAAAAGATGCAGTTGATTTTGAAGAATTACCTGATTTGGATCGGTATATGTTGCACCGTATCCGTGAGGTATTTAATGAGGTGACAACTGCTTTTGATAACTTCCAATTCTTCCGCTTTTTCCAAACTGTACAGAATTTCTGTGTTGTTGATTTGTCGAACTTTTATTTAGACATTGCCAAAGATAGATTATATATCAGTGCTGCTGATAGTTTCCGTCGTCGCAGTTGTCAAACAGTTTTGCAAATTGCATTGGAAAATTTAGCCAGAGCGATCGCCCCCGTTTTGTGTCATACTGCGGAAGATATCTGGCAATTTATCCCCTATCAAACTCCTTATAAATCAGTGTTTGAAGCTGGTTGGATTAAGGTTAAGGATGAATGGGACAATGGAGAATTAGCAGAATTTTGGGATACGCTGCGTACACTCCGCACCGATGTTAATAAGGTGATGGAACAAGCACGGATAGAAAAAATGATCGGTTCATCTTTGGAAGCAAAGGTGTTATTAAATATCCCTCACAAAGAGTTATGTGAAGCTATCAAAGGTTTCAATCCTGAAAAGGGTAATGGTGTGGATGAGTTGCGATATTTATTATTAGCATCTCAGGTAGAAATAGTAGATGATGCTGCTAAAATTGCTGATGTGAAATATACAGCAACCACAGAAGATTGGACTATTGGGGTAGTAAATGCAGATGGTGAAAAATGCGATCGCTGTTGGAATTATTCTACTCATGTAGGAGAATCCGAAGCACATCCTTTACTTTGTGAACGCTGTGTTCCTGCATTAGCTGGTGAATTTTAGTATCATATAATGTAGGTGGTTAAGATCCCCGACTTCTTTTTTAATCTTGTAAACAAATGATAAATTCACATCAGAAGTCGGGGATCTGCATCCTCATTTTTCACAAGATTATCAACTGGATCAATCAAAACCTAACATATTGAGGTAAACATCATGAACACTACTATAACAACTTTACCTCCTAGACTAACATTAAACCTCAATTTAACAGATGATCAATTTTTAGAACTTTGTCGCAATAACCGAGATTTAAGATTTGAGCGCACAGCATCAGGGGAATTAATAATTATGCCACCAACAGGTAGCGATACAGGAAATTGTAATTTTGATATTGTTGTAGAATTAGGAATTTGGAATAAAAAAACCAAATTAGGTAAAGGTTTTGATTCTTCCACGGGTTTTAAATTACCTAATGGAAAAGATGTTTCTCCTGATGTTGCTTGGGTAAAAAAAGAACGCTGGGAAAGTTTAACACCTGAACAACAAGAAAAATTTGCTCCCATTGCACCTGACTTTGTAATTGAACTACGTTCACCAAATGATAGTTTAAAAAAATTACAAGAAAAGATGGTAGAATATCTAGAAAATGGTGTAAGATTAGCTTGGTTGATTGATAGAAAACAACAGAAAGTATATATTTATCGTCCTAGTCAACCTGTGGAAGAATTAGATCATCCCCAAACATTAAATGGAGAGGATATTTTACCAGGATTTATTTTAGATTTAACAGAGATTTGGTAATCAATTAATGATTAATCAATCAACGGATCTGCATCCTCATTTTCCACATCCAAAAATAAACCTATGAACACACAAACACCCACAGTTACAGAAATCTTACCAATGGTGATAAAAATGCAGCCAGATATCATCATGACTGATGATCAATTTTTCGATTTCTGTCAATTAAACCGTGATTTTAGAATTGAACGTAACCAATTTGGAGATTTATTGATTATGTCACCTACCGGATCAGAAACAGATGAACGTAATTTTAATTTAATTGTGCAATTAGGTATTTGGACAAAAAAAGATGGTACAGGAGTAGGTTTTGGTTCTAGTGGTGGTTTTACCTTACCTAATGGTGCTGTGCGTTCTCCTGATGCAGCATGGATAAAAAAGGAAAGATGGGAAGCAATACCCACAGAACAAAGAAAGAAATTTGCGCCAATTTGTCCTGATTTTGTAGTAGAGTTGCGTTCTGAAACAGATAGCTTGAAAACACTACAAGAAAAAATGGAAGAATATATAGAAAATGGTGTGAAATTAGCTTGGTTAATTGACAGGAAACAACAGAAAGTATATATTTATCGTCCTAGTCAACCTGTGGAAGAATTAGATCATCCTCAAACATTAAATGGTGAAGATATTTTACCAGGATTTGTTTTAGATTTAAGAGAAATTTGGTAAAAAATAAGTACCAATAAATTAGAGTTTAACTGATAAATACTTGAATGGGAACATGAAAACGTTGTGCTAACTGTTGAATTTGATTAAAAGTTAATGCTTGTTCTTTATTCAAAATAGCCTTTATTGTTTCTGCTGTACCAATTTCAGGTAAATCTGATAAACTCAATTTGTGTTCTTCAATTAAATAAGCTAATATATCATTTCCATGACAATTAGGAATAGCATAATGTTCTTTTTCATAAGCCTCAATTACTGTTCCTAACGTATCCAGTAAATTATAAAGAGGATGCTGTTCACTAGTACCGATTTCATCAAGTAAATTATTTAATCTTTCGATAGCTTGATCATATTCTTCTTCATTACGAATTGTAAGCAAAGGAGCAATAGCAGTCCAATGGATATTAATATCAGGGGGCAATGTAGTTAATTTTTCCATAGATTTTTGTCGTATTCTGAATGAGTTAATATCTTGCGAATATACACTTTTTGGCGATTAAAATGAATTGAAGTAATTAAACGATATTTATTACCACCAATATTAAATACAATTAAATCACCTACCATATCAGCACTAGGAAAAACAGAGCGCAATTCATCAAAAGTTTCAAAATTAGCCCCATTCTAAGTTTAAACCAGCGAGTCAATGCACTTTCACTATCAGGATACTGTTCACAAAATTGACGAAAAGCTTTACGAGAAATAATGTGCACGAAATTTCATAATATATTATAGCAAATTTAATCATAATGTGAGCATACCAAGATCCCCGACTTTTTTAATCAATCGAGGATCTATTATATAGCCTTTACAACTTCCGCAATAATTCCTCAGTCAACTGCATAAATGACTTCGCACCAGCAGAACCCGGACTCATTAACGTTACCGGCATAAAACTATCAACAGCTTTCGCTACATTGACATCAACGGGAATTTGTGCTTGACAAATAGTTTCTACACCAAAATCTTCCACAACTCGGTGCATTACTTGTTTATAATATCTGCCAGTCAATAAATTAGTATTGCACATACTAAAGACAATTCCCAACATTTTGATATTGATTTTTGCTTCCTGTTCATGACTATCTTTTAACTTAGCAATGCGTCTTTCTAATAATTGAATACCCACCACAGATAAAGGTTCTGGTTTAGCAGGTAAAAGATAAAAATCGCTAGTTGCTAAAGCACTACGAGTCATGAGATTATAACCAGGAGCGCAGTCTAAAAGAATAAAATCATATTCATCCCGAACTGGTTTTAAAATGTCTCTAATTAAGACTCTTTCAAAACGATTCCAAATAGTTTCAAAATCTTGTTCACCCAAGGCTAATGCTTGATTATGCAGCATTTCTGAAACGACAAATTCATCATATAAGTCGATATCTCCTGGCAATAAATCCAATCCCGGCAGCTTACATAATTCACCTTGAATGATATCCTGAATCTTGTATTCAGCATTGGGATATGGGTTAATAACTTCATCTATCAAATATCTAAAAGTCTTTCTTTGTTTGCGACGTTTAGCAAACTCCATCGGTGACATTAAACTGAGGGTAGCACTAATTTGACTATCTAAATCGAGAACCAATACCTTTTTTCCGTGATTTTTTGCTAAACAAGTGGCTAAATTAACAGTAACCGTAGTTTTACCCACTCCACCTTTCATGTTTGCAGTTGCAATTACATATCCCATTTTTATTTCCTCTGCTGACGCATTCCCATTAATGTAGCGTACATATTATCTAATAGATTTTAACTTTGGTTAATTTAGTCTTTTGGTAGATGCGAAAATTTGCTTTGGGCTATCTTTTCTCCTTTATGCGGTTATACCCCGAAAAAAGTTAAGGACTTTTTTAAGGTAGTTTCATATTTTTTACTAATAAACTTTGTAAACGATGTAACTGAGAACCAACTTGATAAAGTAAATCACCTTTACCTAACAGATATGCTGCTGCTGTTTGTGTTCCACCAAGAACAATTTTAGAATCCGCTTCGCTAGAGGTTCTTAAAGCAATTCTTCCCGGTAAATTTGAGCGAATAATAGGGGTGACTATCCCCGCTTCTGGACGTTGGGTAGCAATAATTAAATGTATTCCTGCTGCTCTTGCCATTGCACCTAAACGTTTGATACTTTGTTCTAATGCAGTACGAATTTCTTTTTCTGCCATAAAATCGGCATATTCATCAAAAATACATACTATCCGGGGTAAAGGTGGGGAAAATTTGTGATTATAATCTGTTAAATCTTTACATTTAGCTTTTTCAAATTTTTGATAGCGAGATTCCATTTCTATCAATAATTCTTCCATTAATTCTATAGCGCGATCGCTATCTTTAACAACTGGTGAATATAACCAGGGAATTTGTTCAAATTCGGGAAATGTCACTCTTTTCGGATCAACTAAGGCAATTTTCAGATGTTGGGGAGAATGACGATACAATAAACTGAGAAGTAGGGATCTTAAAAATTCACTTTTACCGCTTCCTGTTGTTCCTCCTACTAAAAAATGGCAAGTATTCGGATCAGATAAATCAGCTTCCAATAAATTACCATCAATACCTATTCCTACAGCAATTTTTACAGGTGTATTTGCTGGTAAAAACTGTTTTTGAATATAATCTTCAAATTTAGCAATTTGTCTATCTTTGCGTGGTAAATCAACACTGACATAACCAGCTTGGGGCGCAATTAAAGGAGGATATTCTAACCCTAATTGCACTTGTAAATCAGCAGATAATTTTAAAATTGAAGGCACTTTTATACCTAAATGGGGTTTAATTTTCACCCGAATAAATGCCGGACTCACATCAGCACCATAATAATCTACATTAACCTTAAAAGATGCCAAAGTTGTAACTAAAGATTGCCCAATTTCATCAGCATTAATATTTGGTAAACTCTCCCCCCTTTTTAAGTGAGGGGTATCAAATTCTCCAATTTCATCATAGTTAATAATAGGTAAACTCTCCCCCCTTTTTAAGGGGGGTTGGGGGGGATCAGATTCCCCTATTTCCTCAGCATTAATAGTTGACTTAATTGTTAATCGATCACATAAATCTATCATCATCTCTAGACATTCTTTAAGAACATTAGGATTAAAAAATGTCTGACACTTTTGTTGTTGAGGACAAATTTCACACAAATGGGGTTGAGTTGTCGCAGGTGGTGGGTTGGGGTTGGGAGATTCCCATTTTAACCATTCCTGCATTTGTAATAGTTTGTAGGGAATTAATTGATGAACTGTATTTTCTAATTGTTCCCAGGAATATTGGTAATCTTTAAATTCAGGTAAAACACAATAAACCGCAGAATCTACCGCCGCTTTTTTCTTGTGAAATAACATATAACTATACAGAGAAACCTGTGCTAACTGTGCTGCTGGATCTACAGGGTGATAGGTTTTAAACTCTATCATACACAGGCGTTTAACTTCAAAATTAAAAACTAAACAATCAAATTCACCTCTAACTAATTGTTGTGTACCATCAGGTAAATTAAAATAATATTCTAAAGTTCTTTCTTCCTGAATAAAAGTATTTTTAATTACTGTCTCAGCACTACAATAACGCCGATTGATAATTAATAACTCTGTGAGTTTTTTAATCAGTCCTTGTATTCCTTGCCAAATTTGTAATAAAGCAGGTGCTTTACTGTCATCTTGACTGATAATATTTTGTAAATAAGGGAAGAATTGATTTGTATAAAATATTTGTTGAATTTCCGATGATATTTGTTCTAAATTTAATCTACTTACATCGGCAATTAATAAAGATTTAATTTGGGGATTAATCAAAAGTAATTGGATCAAATCATCGGCTAATTTATGAAAAACATTACCAATACCGGAAATGGAATTTTTAGGAAAAAATATTGCTTTATGATCAAAATGATGATTGAGATAAAATAACCGCGGACATTCAAACGCTACTCTAACTTTAGTCGGTGTTAAAGATGAATTTTCAGATGTATTATTTACCATATTAAAAATCTCATTAATAGCTTCAGGTTGATATATTTGTAGTAAGCGACGATGGACAGCAGCTAAATAGACTGTATCCATTGCTGCATAGTTTAGCTGTTTTTGAGTGAGAGGACGTTTTCCCCAGTCACTTGTTCCTTCTTCTACATCTACATCAGAAAATTGACAAAGTTCTACAGCTAAGGTTTTGAGTTTTAAATTACTTACTTGTAGTTTTTCACGGGTAATTTTTCTAGATAATTGGTATGTACAGATAATATTTTGGGCTAGGTTTTTACCTAAATATTTAACATCAAATCCAGAGTTATGAAAAACCTTAGCAATTTCTGATTTTACCATGATTTGATTGATAAAATAATCGGTCAAATCAGGTTTATCTAAAACATCGAAAATTAAAGCAGACTCACCAGTTAAGTCTGTAGGATCAGCCAATATTTGAATTAATGATAATCTGGGGTAGGGAGTATTCCAATCAGCAATTTCTGTATCTATCCATAGAGTTTTATGTCGGGATATTTGGGAAATTTGCTGATATATTTCCGCATCTTTGGTTAGGTAGTGCATTAGTTGATATATATATTATAGTTGAGGATTCCAAGAAATTAATTGATCTTGTAATTTAGCTTTTGGGTTCATAATTTTAGCTTTCTTTTCCTGACATGATAGATCAATTAACATTTTAATTTCTGTTTCTTGAACATCAGCAAATTGACTAGCTGTTTGGAAAATTAACGTATTTACTCCCATAAATCCTTGAGTTTTGATGAGATTTAAGATAAAATCTTTTACAGGTCTGTAATCTCTTCTAACTTTACCATTTGTATCTTGTTCTGTTGTAGCAACAAGACCTAAATCATGTAACAAAGTACATTTGTTATGCAAGATTTGAGATTCACGCATTAAAGATTCTAGTCCTTGTAAATTAATCGTTTTCCCACCAATGACTAATTCTTGAGATTTGGCAGAATTGACAAAACTTTGGTATGTTGCTAAATAATGAACTGCTGTTAGACTTGGTTTGATGTGTTGGTGATGAGTGTGTGTAAAAAGTTCTCTATAAAGTTGATTTCCTGCAAGATTTGGTTTTCCTACATTTCCAGCACGGACTAAATAAAGAGTTTTACAGCTATTGTTATGAATTACATTTTTGCAAGCATTCATAACATGAAAAAAAGTAGTCATGTTTGAATCTTCTGTCCAGACTATTCCTACTCTTTCTTGTTTTTGAGACTGCTGATAACTCAATGAATAAGTAGCATATTTTCCAGTTAAAAGTTTAGGCTTAATTCCCTGGATTTGTAAAGCTGATAAAGCTTGTTGTAACATCTGCATTAAGTCAGATGATGATAACAGAGATAATTTTGTAATTTTACCCTGAATTTTCTTATATTCTTTTTGCCATAGTAATTCAAATTCTGCTTGAGTTGTTTCTGGATCACTTACAGATAAAGAAATAGTAATTATGGGATCAGGAGTAACTTTTTGTTGGGGTATGGTAACTTTTGTTTGTGCTACAGGTTCAGGTTTGATATGACCACTGATGATATCAATTTTATATTTTTGATATTCGTCACGTCCCAGAGTTAATGTATTTCTCGGCATGGTTTTACCAGCAGGGTAATTGGTTTCTAAAATTTGCCGAGTGAGAGGAAAAAGAGAGGATTCTGGTTGAGGATATGCTAATTGATGTAATGGTTTGAGATGATAAGCCCAAAGTGCTTCCGCCTGTTCTATATTAATTCTTTTTAGCTCAATTGTTTTATATATTCCGGCTTTGTCCGCTGGCAGCACCCGATCCCAATGGCGTTTTAAAGTATTTGTAATCACACTGATAATGACTAAGAAATTTTTAAAATTATCCCCATGAATTGTTGTATTAACATTAAAAAAAGGTTGGATATCCAGAAACCCTTCTGGCGATTGAGGCATGGTATCTAAATTATCAAAACATAAGACTATTGGCTGGGTTTGTGTGGAAATTCTGCCAAAATTAGCTAAAATATTTTTGGCTGCATCTTCTGTATCAATACAGTGTTTAACCTTTATTTCTTTCATGGATTCTTCACTTAAATCATCTCCTCGCAACCATTCACAAGCTATATCATATAATTCGGGATTTGCTAAATCGTGCAGCACACCAAAAAAGATATCAGGGTTATAGATACCTGCTGTTTTATAGGTATCCTTGAGATGTTTAATAAATTTTTGGCGATTACTTTGTAATGCTTCCCAAAAATTATCATTAAATATTCGTTTTTTGATATCACTTTTTGTAAAGGCTGATAAACTTTTTAGCCATAACATTAATTGTGATTCTTTCTCACCTTCAGGTATTTGAATCAAACTATCAACTGTATAGCGTAAAATATGCCGCCAAATATTACTACTATCAGCCCAGTTACAAAGAATATAAGCGAAAAAAGCTTTAGGGTTAAGAGTGCGTTTCAGACGACCTAATAAATAACTTTTACCTGCACCAGAATCACCAACTAATAAAACTGTACGACTACGATGATCTTTACCTACTAAATTTAGTAAATATTCTATCTCTGTAATTGCTTCTTTATGAATTGAATCAACCATTAATGTTGCGTCTTGTTGATCCGCCCAAAAATTAGTAGGCTTTAAATTGATAACATCAAAAGGGTTGACTTCACGTTTGATAATATCGTTAATGTTTGTCATTGCTAAATCTAAAAATCGGTGTGAGGAGGAATTAAGGAAAAAAGCAAATAATCAGAAAATAATCAAACTATGTGGATGAATTGATAACTGTTAGTTGACGATGATAAAAAACAGTTGACCACCAATATTTTGAGGGATACCCGCATCAATTTGTTCTGGGGTATAAGCACTAACTTCTTGTAAAGAACTCAAATCAATTAGATCATTTCTTTGCAACCTATACAAAGCTTGATCTAATTCATCCCTTGATAAAGGTGGTTGTAACTTTTCTCGTAAATGAAAAATAGGTAAATAATTCTCTGTTCCCAGTTCATAATCTAATTTTTTAATAGTCTCTAAAACCTGTTGATCACTAGGTTTACTGATAGTTTCTATTTCCGAATTTTCACTGATAGATACTACAGAAGCAACTGGTTCTGAATGACGTAAATTTTTCCGCAAAAACCGGATATAATTACCCAATAAGTCTAAACTAATAGTGGGCTTATTACCCTGATTGGTAATAAATTCATCCCGCAAATATTCTATTCCCCTTGGAGTTAACCACACTTCAGCTTTAACTCTTTTCATCTTGATTTCTATTTCAATCAAACCCCTTCCATTTAATACGTTTAATATCGTCTCTCGTTCATCTGATTTCAAACCAGAAACTTTAATTTCACTGGGGGCGATTTTTTTAGAACTTTTACCGATCTTTTCCAATACTTTCAGTTCTTTATCACTGATGGGTAATTGACTGGAATCTAATTTTAACAAAGCCTGTCCAGCATCCTTGATTTTTACTGTGGCAATCTCTTGGGAATAGTCTACCAGTTCTAGTGCTTTCAAATCTCTGCAAATTTTGTTTTTATCTTTTTTAAAAGCATCAAAAACACTGGAACTTAACCCAGCGCGGTAGTTGGGACATCCCAATAGTTTTAATACAAATTTTAACTGGTTAGTATCCATGTGCTTAATGTTGCTGGCTGCGAACTATGACTAATCTAGGTTAAAAAGAGAAAAATTGACACACCTTTATTATGTTAACCCTAATCTGTACCATTTTTCACTAAACTGAGTAATACAAATAACTTAATAAAGCTGTTGTTTTCATTCAAAAAAGAGTTAACACCAATGAGTAATTATATTCACTGTCCTCATAATAGCGTCAAACCTGTATCCAACGGAGAACAAATAGCAGATTCCAACTTATGTGATTTTTGTTGGTATGAATACTGCTTTTGTTGGTCAGAATATTGCATGAGTGAATGGTATGAGATACAAACCCAGCATGATCAGCAAAATGGTAACAAAGCTCACAAAAAATCAGGCGATCGCCAATCTCAGTATCCCACAAATTCGCACAATCTATAGACAAATATAGTTATCAGTGGACGACTTACGCAACTGGCACATTAATAGGGTGCGTCAGATATCAACAATCTGGTTATTCGCATCAATTAAGCATTATAATGTAAACTACAAGTAAACATAGAAAAGCTAAAAAATAAACAGTTTTAATACAATAAACTTATTATTCATATATATATATATATATATATGAATAATAAAACGTTAAAACAAATTACCAAATGATTAAGTAAAACTTAAAATATAATAAATTTTCATTTTTTAACACCTTAAAAAGAGTATAAAAAAAGTTTCCCAAATTTAAAGTAATGGAATTTTTGACTCAATATCCATATAAAGGCGGGAATTAAAAGTGAACATACAACTATTTATCCAACGATCAGAAGCATTACACCAGTATTTAGCAGATTTATACCAAACTGCTACCTTATTACCCTGGATTCCCTCTGATCTACTACCCCAAGCATTTAAAGAACTACATAGCACCTCAAAAATGTTGCAATTAGCAGCTGAGGAACTTTACCAGCAAAACGAAGAACTCATGCAAAATTGCACCTTGCTGGAAACACAACGCCAACATTACCAAGAATTATTTGAATTTGCACCAGCAGCTTATTTAGTAACTGATCAACAGGGTATTATCCAAGAAGCCAACCGATTAGCATCACAATTACTAAACATTGACCAAAATGTTCTAGTTGGAAAACCAATAACAAATTTCATTTCACAAGAACAACACTCCTACTTTTTCAGCACAATTAATCAGATATCTAAATCTGAGCAAATCCGAGAAATATTATTACGATTACAGCCACGTCATGATGATTCATTTGATGCCTCTTTGAAAGTCAAATCTGTTGCCAATCAGCAACAGACGAAATTACACTGGTTAATACATAAAAGTGTTGCTTATCAGCCAGTAGAATCAACAGATGTTAAAAATTTCACCGACCTAATTGAAAATCGTCCTATACATAAACATTCCAAAGGAGAAATTATTACCCTCATTCCTTTATTAATTTGGTTTGTTCGTCATGGTTTAGTTAAACTCAGTGCATTTAGTGAAACAGGTGCAGAAATAATCACAGGGTTAGCAAAACCAGGCATGATTTTTGGCTCTAGTATGACATCTTTACCCATTTACCAAGCCACAGCCATTGCAGATGTCGAAGTAGTACCAATTTACCTTTCAGAAATTGCAGCTACACCCAACCTCAATAAAATCCTATTACCTAAAATTCAACAGCGATTACAACAAACACAATCTTTTTTATTTATTGCTGGTCAGCGAAAAGTACCAGCAAGATTACAGCATTTATTAGAACTTTTAAAACAGCAAATTGGAGAACCAGTACCTGAAGGAACACGCCTTTGTTTTCGCCTCACTCATGAAGATATTGCCAATATCTGTGGTACTACCAGAGTCACAATTACACGCTTACTGAGTCAGTTCCAACAACAAGGTAAAATTCAATTTGATCATAAAAAACATATCATCATAATTCATAATTCATAATTCGCAATTACAATTTATGTAGGCTTGAACCTATTAAATACTGATTACGAATTACGAATTAGTAAAAATTTCCTCAATTTGAACTTGCTGCACAGCTAGTAAAGAATTGTGCCAACATTATGATCATGAGCGAGGCAAGAGGCAGGAGGTAAATAGGGTTTGCTGATAGCGTAGCGTGGCGTTAGCCATATAAATCCGAAAACTTTACAGGTAAAGGGTTTTAGCTATTTTGACTTGTACTGAGCGACTTGTACTGAGCGACTTGTACTGAGCCTGTCCTGAGCCTGTCCTGAG
>NZ_JAQMTI010000247.1:0-45899 GCF_028329225.1 Sphaerospermopsis kisseleviana CS-549
ATGAGTCAGGAGTCAGGAGTCAGGAGTCAGGAGTCAGGAGTCAGGAGTCAGGAGTCAGGATAAAGAACATTCCTATTCTCTATTCCCTCTTAAATGTCACCTGTCACCTGTCACCTGTAATTACAAATCATCAGGATTAATTCCCAATTCTCGTAACTTTGCCGCTAATTTATCACCCCGTTTTCTTTCCTTTTCCACAGGGGTAAGAACCCAGTTTCCCGTGCTATCATACCAGCGTAACCATAAACGTTCAATACCTTCAAAGCTGCCTTGCCAAAGTCCCAAACCTAACTCTATTCCTGGCATCCAAATTTTACCAGAACTCACATCTATTTCTTCATAGCGATCTGCCACTAATTGAAATGCTTGTAATTTATCAGTGTATCTATCAAAAATAATATAATAAGGTACTCTGACAATTCTTTCATACACTTCCCATTTTGTAGGCGGTTGGTTAACTTCTCTCAAAGTTCTGCCTAAATCTTCTTTCTCTGTTTTTGGTGATAATAATTCTACCATGACAAGAGGAGCAATGATTTCTTGCCACATTACATAACTTAAACGTAATTCTCGTTGATCAAACAAACGAGAAACACCAACCACCGCAAACCAATCAGGTCTTTTATACCATAATGGATTACGAGTATCATAATAAAGATTTAAATCTGACGCTACAAATACCTGATCTGGGGGATAATTAGGAGGTAAAAAGGTATCTGTTAACAGTCTCGGTTGTAAAAGATGAAATTCGTCAGGCAACCCTGAATACTCCACGTACTCACTAGGAAGATCATACATGGTAGGGAGGGTTTCTTGAGCAGGAATTGGTGGATCTGTTTGATACATATTATTTATCCTTGATTTGTTCTTGTTTAGTGTTCTTTTTTTGCTGGTATTAGATAAATTATTCCCGAAATTACTGTTAATATTATAGATACCCAAAAGGCAATCAAAGCCGGAATTTGCCAAGCTGCTGATAAAGGTGCTATGAGTAAAGCTATGGCGATAATTTGACTGACTGTTTTTAATTTACCCCAAATATTCGCACCGCTGATAGTGGTTTGATTAACACGCCAACCTGCTATGGCTAATTCTCGTGCTAATATTATAAATACTCCCCAAGCTGGGATTTTTCCTAGTTCTACTAATACTAATAATGGTGCTAGTACCAAGAGTTTATCTACTAATGGATCTAGAAATTTTCCTAAGTCTGTAATTTGGTTCAGTTTTCTGGCTAAATATCCATCTAACCAGTCTGTTAATGCTGCTATTAAAAAGATGGTTAAACAGACCCATTTAGCTTGGGGTGTGGGAATATATAAGCCATATAATAAAAATGGTATTCCTATGAGTCGGGAAAAGGTGATTGTGTTTGGTATGTTCATGATTTTTAAAGTTTGTTATTTTCGGTTTTTTCGTTTTATTACAGGTTTTTTATGAACGAACCGCAAAGTACGCAAAGAACACAAAGAACACAAAGAGGTTTTATAATAAGTCGGGAATATTTTGTATCTATTTTAATTTTAAGCATTCAAATAATTCTCCTAATGTTAAATGTAAATCTTTCATTATTTCGGGAACTGGTAATATGTCTGTTTCATTTTCTAAATAAATTGGTTGTTGGTTTTGGGGATAAATTATGATATTATATTCTTCGGGAATAATTAACCAACCTAAGCTAGTACCATGATTTAAACAATGTAAAATATTTTTGGTGGGTTTGGCTATACTTTGTTCTGGAGAAAGAATTTCAATTGTCCAGTCTGGATGGGTATTAAAAGCATTTTCAATGTTACCTTTTTCATCTACGGGTATTCTATCCCATGCAAATACCGCTATGTCAGGAACTATGGAACGTCCCCCAAATGTACATCTTAACTCTGGAAATGCTAAAGCAATTTTAGCATCTTCAACTACATTGTTAATCGCATTAACTGTTTTCCCTTGTAATCTGCTATGTTTACCTTGTGGCATGGTTTTTTGAATTATTTCTCCGTTAATATATTCGCTTGCTGGTTTGGTTTCTGGTAGTTGTAAAAATTCTGCTAAAGTTAATTTACGAGTGGGTGTTGTTACCATAATATTTTTACCTTTTAGTATTTAACCCAAGTTTATCCTAAAAAAGATTGCTAAATTAGGCTTTTAGCATCCTCACGTGGGATGATCTGTATTTTCAGATAACCTACGACACACTATGACTAACAATACAGATTTTCGCATTGAACGGGACTCGATGGGCGATCGCCAAATACCCAACAACGTCTATTATGGTATTCAAACCCAACGCGCTGTTGAAAATTTTCCCATCAGTGGTTTAAAACCTCTACACACCTACGTCAACGCAGGTTTATATATCAAAAAAGCTACCGCTATCGTCAATGGTGAATTAAATTGTATTCCCGCAGATATTAGCAAAGCTATCATTCAAGCAGTTGATGAAATTTTAGCCGGTAAACTCCGTGATCAGTTCGTAGTTGATGTTTACCAAGCAGGTGCAGGAACATCTCACCACATGAACATTAACGAAGTTCTCGCAAACCGCGCTTTAGAAATTTTGGGAGATGAAAAGGGTAATTATAAACGAGTTAGTCCTAATGATCATGTTAACTATGGTCAGTCTACCAACGATGTCATCCCTACCGCTATCCGCATCGGTGGTTTATTAGCACTTTCCCAAACTCTACACCCTGCTTTGGAAATAGCAATTTCTACCTTAGAAGCAAAAGCGGTGGAATTTCACGATATCGTTAAATCAGGAAGAACTCATTTACAGGATGCAGTACCCGTGCGTTTGGGTGAAAACTTCCGCGCTTGGGCGCACATTCTCAGCGAACATCAAAACCGATTATACACCGCTTCCGGTGATTTGATGGTTTTGGGTTTAGGTGGAAGTGCTGCGGGTACAGGAATGAATACCCATCCTGAATACCGGAAACGGGTAGTAGAGACACTTTCCCAACTATTAGAAATACCTTTAGAACCAGCACCCCATTTAATGGCCGCGATGCAAAGTATGGGTGCGTTTGTGAATGTTTCCGGTGCTGTGCGAAATTTAGCTCAGGATCTAGTTAAAATCTCCCATGACCTGCGTTTGATGGACTCTGGACCCAAAACCGGGTTTAAGGAAATTCAACTACCCCCAGTGCAACCAGGTTCTTCCATTATGCCAGGTAAGTATAATCCCGTAATGGCAGAGATGACATCAATGGTATGTTTTCAGGTGATGGGTTATGATCAGGCGATCGCTCTTGGATCACAAGCAGGACAATTAGAATTAAATGTGATGATGCCTCTTATTGCCTATAATTTAATTCACAGCATTGAAATTTTAGGTAATACAATTGCGGCTTTAACTAACAGTTGTATTCAAGGAATTACTGCCAACAAAGAAAGATGTTTAGGTTATGCTGAGGGTAGTTTGGCTTTAGTTACTGCTTTAAATACTCACATCGGTTATCTTAATGCTGCTGCTGTCGCTAAGGAGTCTTTGGAAACAGGAAAGTCTCTCCGTCAAATAGTTTTAGAAAAGGGTTTAATGACTGAGGAAGAATTAGCTGCTGTTTTAGATTTGGAACAAATGAGTGCGATTATACCTTTATAACCAGGTTGGGTTTACCGTGTGGAAACCCAACAAACCCTTGTAAATGTTGGGTTTCGTTCCTCAACCCAACCTACGTTATTTCGTTGTTTTGGGCTTAACCGAAAAGTATTGGGTAGGGGTTTAGCAGTGCTAAACCCCCATATAAGTTGAAGTTTATCATCATTTGTGGGAATCATTTGATATACTCAGCTACCTACTGACCCGCCATCATTTCCAGAACTTGAGGAGGAAGTTCTCGGACTATGCGAAATGGGAAAAGACGAGTTGAGGCGATTTGAGCATATTCAGACGTGAGGAAAGGCGCATATTGACTAGCTTCAGGGGTTAATTGTGCAGCCATGGCGAGGGTAATAGCACAGAGAAATTTACGCACATCTTTAGCCTGTTCACCAGTAATTTCTCGGCTCAAGATGGGAGTATCGGGAATGTAACTTTGATCTACGGTAAAATCAGGGTCTTTGACACTTAAATGACTAGCCCCAATTACACCTACTAACCATTTTGGGGAACGAATTTTAGCAAAACTCAGGACTTGTTCTGTTAAGGCGGGGGTGGTTTTATCTGCGGAACTGGCGAAAACTAATGTGGGGATTTGTATTTTGGCTAAACCACTATCACCAAACATCAGAGATGATATGGGATTAAGAGCGATCGCCTGTTTCACCCTCCCATCTCGCAATTGATAGGTTTTTTCTGGTAATTCTTGGGCTACACATTGCACCACCTCACCTAAACTCCCTTGGACCAAGTTCCGCTGACACTTTTGTTTGAGGTGATCAATTTGTAACTCACCTCCTGCTAATGCCAAAGCAGTACCACCTCCAAAGGAATGACCCACAACCATGACATTATTAGTGGCCAGCTTACCTTGTAAGGGATTATTAGGTGATTGATTGAGCTTTTCCAATTCATCCAGGATAAAACTAATATCACGGGGGCGGTCTAAAAATTCTTGGGGTTCAACCAGTCGTTTTTTACCTTGGTAAGCTGCATTGCTACTAGCTTCATTACTTCCAGGATGTTCTGGGGCTGCAACTACATATCCATGGGAAGCCAAATGTTTTGCTAAATAACGCAAGTCAGTACCCACTGAACCCAAACCATGAGAAAAAACAATTAGGGGTTTATTGACCGTTGCCGTAGTTGAAAAGTAAATGTCTACGGGAATTTGTCGTTGTCGCTTTTGGTCGTTGTAACTTAAGCTAAGTGTTTGTACTTCTGCTTTTCCTGCTTCCGCAGGGTCCAAGGCAGAATTAAATTTCACTTCTGTGGGGTTAAGCAAAGGAGCGATCGCCAACATAAACTGCTGGGTGCGGAAAAAGGCACTATTCAAATTCCGCAGTACATTAATCGCCTGGGGCAAATTAATTTGTAAGTGCTTACTAGGATACGCCTCAATAAAACTGAGGACAGATAAGCCTTGTGGGGAATTAGCCCCTAAAATTAATCCCGCCTTTATGGCCTTTACCCCGGCTTGATCCTTACGACTAATAGCCGTAGAGATATCACTGAGAATAGTCGTACCAATTTGTGTATTGATTAATCTATCTAAAGTTACAACATTGATGGGGATTGTGTTTTTCAATCCTCCCAGTAAAAACTGGCGTTGCTCCTCGGTCATTCTTTTGGTGTAAAGTTCTAAACTATCTGGTAATTTGCCAGTTTCCACAGCTTTTTTCAACTCTGCTAAGGATACAGATTCTTTTAGAGGACCATAGCGGATAATTACTGTATCTGCGGCCATTGCAGAGGTGTTAACTTCACAAAACGGTGTTACAGCAATAACACAAAATGCACCTGCAAATATTTTCAACTTCTGCCAGCTTTTCTTTGTAAACATCTTGGTATAGGACTCCGTTTTAATTATTGTCAAAGATAGTTAACTTATCTGATTCATTTACGCTGAACATTTGGAGAGCATTGATTGACAAAGCTCGAACTCTAACGATAGCAATACCATCATTACTGACGGTAAAGGCGGAATCTCTCAAAGTACCAATATCAGTAATTATAGTTCACATAGTGTTATATATTGTTTCCCTCTTACCTGAATTTTAGCTAAAAATAGTCTATATTGTGATATATTAACGCAATTATTAATGAATTATGCAGACACCAAAACCAGCCGTTAGTTTAATTCGGGCTAAATCTTACGAACAAGATGCTTTAAGAGAATCCTTAACCACGCTATTAGAACCTTTGGGGGGAATAGCAGCTTTTGTGAAAAGGGGCGATCGCGTACTTTTAAAACCTAATTTACTCACCGGTTCTCGTCCTACTAAAGAATGTACCACACGCCCAGAATTAGTCCGCGCTGTGGCTGAAATGGTGATGGAAGTGGGAGGTAAACCATTTTTGGGAGATAGTCCCGCTTTTGGTAGTGCTAAAGGTGTCGCTACAGCTAATGGTTTATTACCAATTTTAGAAGAGTTGAATATTCCTATTGTGGAATTTCACGGTAAACGTTATCAAACTGTGAATGATGATTTTAATCATCTGCTATTATCAAAAGAAGCCATGGAAGCAGATGTTATTATTAACTTACCCAAAGTTAAATCTCATATGCAATTAACTGTAACTTTGGGTGTGAAAAATCTCTTTGGTTGTGTGCCTGGAAAAATGAAAGCTTGGTGGCATTTTGAGGCGGGAAAAGATACCACAAGGTTTGGAGAAATGTTGGTAGAAACTGCTAGGGCAATTAACCCCAATTTAACAATTTTAGATGGTATTGTTGGTCATGAAGGTAATGGTCCTAGTGGTGGTGAACCTCGTGATTTAGGTGTTTTAGCAGCATCGGATAATGTGTTTGCTTTAGATCGGGCAATGTTAGAAATTCTCAAGGTTGCTCCTTTACAAGTTCCCACTATCGCAGCTTCTCAAAGATTGGGTATTTGTCCAGAATTAAGTGAAATTGATTTTCCTAATTTAACTCCTGAACTTTTGCAAATAGAAGATTGGCGTTTACCTGATAACTTAATGCCAATTGATTTTGCTATGCCTCGTGTAATTAAATCCACTTTTAGGCATCTTTATATCCGGTTTATTAAAGAACCAATGGATGCTTATGCTAAAGGCTAAAAGCTCAAACATATCCTAAATTTTCTCGCTTCTCGTTCCCATACTCTGTATGGGAATGAATTTTCAAAGGCTCTGCCTTTGGTAAAATCAGAGGCCGAGCCTCTATATTGCATTCCCAGTCTGAGACTGGGAACGAGAAAATCTAAAATCTAAAATCTAAAATCTAAAATTGCTGTAAATGCACAATAAAATTAATAATTCTGTGACTACGATCACTAAATCAAGTGATTTTGATGTAGTTAAACGAATTTCCGGAAAATATTAATTACTCCATGAAGAAGCAGATATTTGATATTTCATTTGTAACAAAAATGCCATGTATAAAAAGCTCCTATGCCATTTTTGCAACAGGATAAGTTTCTTTAAAGTTAGCAGCTTGACTTGAGAAAAATAGCTAAAATAGAAATGAAACTCTCTGAAAAAGAGTATAACTACAAGTGATAGGAACAAAAAAATTTTTTGTATGAATTCAAATAGCCAGTCTGCCAAACCTCCCGACACATATTCCCAACGTGTGGCAGACATTGTGGGAACGGCGATCGCACTCGTGACCCTGACCCTACCTGTATTTATCATTTCCCACTATTCTTCACCTATTGTTCCCAATCATCATCCGTCAACCCTGACATACGATTTAGCCAGAAGCAATAAATAACTGTTTCTACATCCAGTTTAGTTGTGCTGTAGCAATTTTAATTTAACCATACATTAGCAGATCCCTGATTTCTCCCAGAAGTCGGGGATCTGTATTTTTTGCCTAAAGCCTTGGGAACAGATGCACAATTGTCCTAAAATCTAACACGGGGAGCCAAACTGCGTGCTACCTGGATTCTCACTATAAGCGAAGGAGTTTTGTTGTGGATTTATCTCTTATTCCTGCCCAACCTAAACCGGGTGTGATTAATGTTTTGATTGAAATAGCAGGTGGGAGTAAAAATAAATACGAATTTGACAAGGATTTAAACGCTTTTGCCCTAGACCGGGTGCTTTATTCTTCGGTAAAATACCCTTATGACTATGGCTTTATACCCAACACCTTAGCTGATGATGGTGATCCTCTGGATGGGATGGTCATAATGGATGAACCAACTTTTCCAGGTTGTATAATTCCTGCAAGACCAATTGGTTTTTTGGAAATGATTGATGGTGGCGATCGCGATGAAAAAATTCTTTGTGTTCCTGCCAAAGATCCACGTTATGCCAATGTAAACTCCCTCAAAGACATCCATCCCCACCGTTTAGAAGAAATTGCTGAATTTTTCCGTTCTTACAAAAATTTGGAGAAAAAGGTAACAGAAATTCTCGGTTGGCAGGATGTAGACAGGGTTGCACCCTTAGTCGAAAAGTGCATCGCTGCTGCTAAAAAATAATAAATGATGGTTAATGGGTAATGGGTAATGGGTAATAGGTAATGGGTAATGGGTAATAAATTCATTCTTCCCAATCACCAATTACCAATCACCCATTACCAACCACAAACCTGTTTAATAGAATAAAACTACTCCCGGTTGTTGCGGAACAACCCAAAACGAAATGCAGCGCACTCTCCTTTTGGCTAAAATTCATAACTGTACCCTCACAGGGGCAAATATTAACTATGTGGGTAGTATCAGTATTGATCAAGTTCTTTTAGATAAAGCTGGTATTTTACCCTATGAACAAGTACAAGTAGTGAATAATGCTAATGGCAAGCGTTTTATTACTTATGCAATTTCGGCTCCAGCTAACTCAGGAATCATTGAGTTAAATGGAGCGGCCGCAAGGCTAGGCATTATAGGCGATCGCTTGATTATAATGGCTTACGGGCAGTTTACACTAGAGGAGTTAAAACATTACTCTCCTACGGTTGTCATTGTGGACGAAAAAAACCGGATGTTAGAAGTAAGAAACTACGATGATCTGCTCAGTAAGCTCTAAGTTCAAGGAAAATGTCAAATCTTGAGCGTTCTGATTCCCAAAACTACGTCAATGATCAATTAACTCCTCCGCTCAATCACCCTGCTGGGGAGTTTTGGGTTAAATTTTGGGGTGTACGAGGTTTAATTCCTACCCCAAACAGTCACACCTGCCGCTATGGTAGTAATACTGCTTGTGTAGAAATATACGTAGCAGGAAAACGCTTGATTTTTGATGGAGGTACTGGTTTACGCATTTTGGGAAAAACTTGGCAACAACAACAACAGGTACTAGAAGCCCATTTATTTTTTACCAACTCCCAATCAAATCGTATCCAAGGATTTCCCTTTTTTGCCCCCGCATTTGTTACAGACAACTGCTTCCATATTTACGGTACAGCTGCTTCCAATGGTGCATCAATTAAACAATGCCTCTGTGATCAGATGCTCCAACCTCACTTTCCCTACCCTTTACAAATGATGCAATCAGAGTTGTTGTTTTATAACATGACTCCTGGTAATGCTGTGGAGTTAGGTGAGGTAAAAATTACAACCGCACTAATTAATAAAACTCAGAGATCAATTGGTTACAGGATAAATTGGGCAAACCACAGTATTGCCTACGCTACAGATTTACATAATAGTCTTGATATAGAAGAGCAAAACCAGATTTTGCCCATTATTCAAGGTGTTGATTTATTGGTTACTAATGCTACTTATACTCCGCCTACCAATAAAAATCATGAATATGCTGAATTACTCTGGAAAACTCCAGTAGATTTAGCGCAAAGTGCTAATGTGAAAAAATTGATTATATCTCACCATCACCCAGATGATGATGATTATTTTCTGGATAAAATTCAGGATGAAGTTAAGTCTGCTTTTCCTAATGTTTTATTAGCTTGTGAAGGAATGGTGTTATCTGTAGGTGACAGGTGACAGGTTACAGAATAAATATTACTTGTTCCCCATTCTTCATTCTTCATTCAATTACCTCTTGTAGTTTAGCTGCGACTACACCACTGCTAAATAATTCTTTGGCTTTGTCTATACCTGTTTGCATATCTGGAGAAATGCCACAGTGCCATAGGTAAAAGCCTCCATTCCATAAAGTTGTTTGCATCAGTTCGCTGTCATTTCCAGCTAGAACAGACTGCATATCTTTGATGAGTTCTTCGGTTGTACCCAGGGGGACGTTTTTGGGGGTAAAACCATATTCACGGGGTGCAAGGTGTAACCTTTCTATTTCTTGTGTTGTGGAAGATGACACGCCAATAATTGCTGTGCGATCGCGTGGTAAGTCACAACTACCTTCTAAACCTTTGACAAAGGTATATTTTTTTACGCCTTGTAAATCTAAAGCAGTTTGAAACATGGCTTCAGTGGGTGGATGGACAAAACCGGCGATAATGTGAGCATCACCAGCATAAGGACACCAAATTAATTCCATTGTCGCTAATGGTGGCCGTTTTCCTAATTGTTCTCGATATTCCCAAAGAGCGTTAGTGAGGGGAAAGTGGTTAGGTGTGTAAATAAAACCAAGATGAGTTTTATTAAATATTTCTTGGATTTTTTCTAGAGATAAATTAGTCCAATTTAATCCTAAATTTTGCCAAATTTCTATTAAAGGTAAACCGTATTTTGTGGGATAGCGAATTCCTCCATGCATAATTACAGGTTGTCCCGCAGATGCTAATAATAAAGCTGTAATAATATTAATTGGTGCAGTGCGAGTTCTACCATCATAGGGAATACCCAGTACAATGGGAATTTTATTATTATTAATTGGTTGTAATTTTGGTCCTAGTTCATAATAAGCATCTAACATTCCTGCTAATTCTTCACCTGTGGGACGTTTAATACGGTGAGCAATTAAAAAAGCTCCAATTTGTGCAGGTTTAGCTTCAGCTAATAACATCATTTTCATGCCGGTATAAGCTTCAGTGCGAGTTAAATTTTCTGAAGTATGACTACCGCTACCGACTTTTTGGATAAATTCTTTAAATGTATTAGTCATTAGTTAGGGAATGGGGAATGGGGAATAGGGATTATATTTTGGATTTTGGATTTTCTTCAGTTATTTCCAATCTAAAATCTAAAATCTAAAATCTAAAATCTAAAATATTAAGATGCTGTGCGCTGTTGTTCTAATTTTGGGGGAATGTTATCACTTACTAATTGCCAAAAATGTTGAATAGGAGGAATTTGTAAACGGTCTTGAGTTGTTACCATGACTACGCGACGAGTCAAACTAGAATTATCACCTAAATTACTATTATTGGCTAGGGGACGGACGGCAAGACTAGGATCAAACTTTGCTTCTATTAATGCTGAATAAGGTAATAAAGCTATTAGTTCTCCTTGACGAACTACTCCGCGAAAAGCATCTAAAGTGTTTACTTCTAAAGCTGCGGGTAATTTGATTCCTAGTTTATCAAATCTATCTTGAATTAAACGCTGCATTCCATAACCATCTTTAAATACTACCTGGGGATATTTAATTAATTCATTCCAGGGTATAGATGCAAATTTCGCCAGGGGATGATTTGCTGCTATTAATACTTCTATGGGTTCATCATATAATGTTTGTACGACCATTTCTTTACCAGTGATCAAAAAGCGATTGTGCATGACTATTGCTAAATCTACAAGTCCATCTTTGAGGACTTTGAGAGAGCGATCGCTTCCTAATGATGTTACTCTTAATTGCACTTCTGGATAATCATGACAAAACTGTTGTAAAATTGGCGGTAGGTAAGAAGCACAAAGAGAATGAATTGCAGCAATACATAATTCTGGCTGTTTTCCTGCCATTAAATCAGTTAATTCTGAAATTGCTGTATCCCATTCTTGGCAAATTTTCCGCACACGGGGAAGTAAACGTTCACCTCCCAATGTGAGTTTAGCGTGGGTGGTTCTGTGAAACAGTTCTACACCTAAATCTGCTTCTAAACCTTGAATTTGTCTGCTAATTGTAGATTGGGTGACACCACATTTTTTAGCAGCTTGTTGAAAACTGCCAGTTTGGGCGATCGCCAAAAAAGCTTGTAACTGCTCTAAACGCATAGGTAGCAGGAATTACATTCCCAATTTTAATAAACTTAACAAAGTTAACAAGTTGATTACATTATTTTAGTAGATTATGATACAAAATTTTGTAAAAATTTCTGATATTGCAGTCAAAATTCAGTAGGAGTTTAGCATTGCTAAACCCGTACAGAATAAAATCATCTTGATGCTTGATTGAGTAATAAAAATCTTTAGTAAGCTGGTTTAACAAACACAGAATCGTTTTCAATTTTAGCCAGGTAGGTTCTTAGTGGTTTTTCGGCTGGTGCTGCTTGCACTTTACCATCACGGGCAAATTTTGCATCATGACAGGGACAGACAAACTGATTTTTATCTGTTTTCCATGCAACAGTACAACCTTGATGAGTGCAGGTAGGGTTAACAGCAATTAAATTTTTTGCAGCTTTAGATGTACCAACTACCAACACTGCACCTACTGGGGAATTTGGTACTAATAATTGCCCTGTTTTGTCTAAGTCTGCCACAGTACCGATTTTTTGCCAGTCTTTAGCAGCACCCTGAGAAGGGGAAGATGCAGTTGTGGTTGTATCTGTGGTACAAGCTGCGATCGCTACAGGTAAAGAACTTGCTAATAAACCTAAACCTACCCAGTTGAAAAATTCACGACGTTTCATAGATGCTGTAATTTATGGTTTGATTTTTGACTATTGTTTATTATTACTCATAAATTAATTTTTGTCGTGAATTTAATCAAGATAATCAAATAATTCCGCTTGTTTTAATAAATGTCTTAGTAATCCTATTTTAATATCTTTATTGCCATGAATAGGCACAGATATTTTTACATTCATACCCGGTTTACCATAAATATGATGACTTCCTTGGATTCTAATTAATACCCAATCATGTTTTTCCAAGATTTTAGCTAATTCCTTACCCGTCATTGATTTCATATAACTATTTCTAAAACCTTAGCATTATCTTGTAGTTGAATATCATTGATATCTACTGATAAATAGCCTTCAATAGCTTCATATAAATTTTGTAAAAGTTCCTCAAAAGAATCTCCTTGAGTAGCACAACCTGGAAGAGAAGGAACTTCCGCCCAATATCCGCCTTCTTCTGCTTGATGTACAATGATTTTTAGTTTCATGATTTTACCGTTAATTGATTGGATTATGATTATAGCACAATGTAGTTAAGTTAATTGTAACAGTTAATTTTGATGATAATTTCTCACATATTGCTTAAACATAGGCAACATTGAAAACAATATTTTCTCACCTTTGGTTTTCTCAACT
The DNA here is from genome assembly GCF_028329225.1 of Sphaerospermopsis kisseleviana CS-549. Lineage (NCBI taxonomy): Bacteria > Bacillati > Cyanobacteriota > Cyanophyceae > Nostocales > Aphanizomenonaceae > Sphaerospermopsis > Sphaerospermopsis kisseleviana. The sequence goes on from NZ_JAQMTI010000247.1 coordinate 12,906, forward strand.
AAATATCTTTTCTGCCAGGATTCTCAACCATTAATAAAATCAGTACAACATCCCCAGCAATTTGTAATTACCAGGGGAGGAAATTAGATAATCTTTGAAAATTCGCTCATTTTAATCATTTTCACTGAAACCAGTTTTCATCTAAGATTTGTTCTAAAGAACTGATGGGAATAACAGGGAATGTATCAAGGGGAAGTTGAGAACGATCTGATGCTTCTTTTCTAGCCTCTTGATAACATTCATCAAATATTTCTAAAATGTAAGGTTTTAAACTAGGACTATCTTTGATTTCATCTTTTATTTGTATTCTAAATGTTCTAATTTCACCTTTCCAATGTCCTTGATTTTGTTCTCTTTCCTGTTCCCAGTATTTGAGTTGTAGTAAATGTACAAGCAGCTTAATTAATAAACTTTTAATTGTTCGCTTCTGACTTCTACCCATAGTTTCTAATTCTTCTAATAAGTTCTCTAAATCAACAGCAGAAAATTGTCCTGTGCGAAGTTGGTTGATAGTTGTTTTTATCCACAGGTAATAATCTTGATCGTATAGGGTTTGAGTTTTGGGTTGTGTTGATGTAACCATATACTGGTGAGGATTTTGCTATTTATTTTATTGTAGCCTTAATTTAACGACTCAGATAATTGATAAGCTGTTACGCAGCTAAATTGTATAATACTCATATTCTTAGCTCCTGTGGAACTGGCATCTTGCCTGTTCAAGTTTACAAATTAAATGCACACATGAAATATGGCTAACGCCACGCTTCGCTATCATTTCATGGTGGGTGCGGAAGCAAACAAATAATATGTTCTTTTTCAATTAATTTGACACCATTAAGCTTTTGCTTCACCTCTACAAAAAATTCCTTATTCATCTAGCCAATTTTCAATCTTTAAACCATCAACCCGCAACAAATCACTATCATTAGAAACCACAGTAAAACCCTTAACAATAGCAGTTGCAGCAATTAAAATATCTTCCGTTTGAATAGGTAAACCTCTTAACCTGAGATTTGCATGAACTTCTGCTGCTTTTTCTACAATTGCTAAATCATCCAAAAAAATGATTTGATAATCCTTACAAAAATTATCAAATCTTTCTAATTGTTTAGTTGCGTTAACAGCAAACAAGCCTCTTTTAACTTCAAAGTAAGTAACACAACTGATACTCAATAATCCTTCTTGCGATTGAAATTGTTTTAGTTTTTGCTTAATTATGGGATTATTTTTCAGTTCTAAGGAGACAATATTGGTATCTAATAAATAAGTCATTTTCGCTACTTCCGTTTAATCATTTCATCAAAAATTGCTAATTGTTCGGGGGTTAATTCATTTAATGTCCCTGCTACTGCTTCTGTCGTCATAATCCCACTACAACGGGACTTCAATTCCTGATAATCCATACTATTAAACTCCGCAATTGGTAAGTTTTGCTGAAATAAATTACATAACTCTTCCACCATTTCCTCTGCATTTAATTCTTCCTTAAATAACGGGCGTTCTTCCATCAAAATCTTCACAACTTTCTCAATTCTTTCGTTCATAGATTCTTGTTGATTTTGAGTTAATAACATAATCTTTCTTCCATTGAAATCATCATTTATTCCTATTCTATCAAATTTTTAAAGATTACTGTTTATCCTCACTTGCACCCATAAAAACCATTGATTATGCAAAACCCGCAACACCCATATCCGGTTTCTGCATAATTCTAGAAATTTCGTAACAAGCTATACGAATTGTGATGAAAATTCACCTTAACTTATCAATATCGAATTGCTACAACCACCAACCAGGAAACTACTATCAGTTGTTTTCTTAAAAGTGGAAAGTACAGCACCGATAAGAACACGGATAAACAATTAACTCAGTCCTGTTCCCAAAAAACAACATAATGACAGAAACAGCAACTACCACCGAAAAACTGAATAAATTCGAGAAATTCAAAGCTGAAAAAGACGGACTTGCAGTTAAAGACGAAATCAGCGAATTTGTGAAAATTGGTTGGGAAGCAATGGACGAAAACGACCTCAACCATCGCCTAAAATGGTTAGGTGTATTTTTTCGTCCAGTAACACCCGGAAAATTTATGATGCGGATGCGGATACCTAACGGTATTCTCACCAGCAGTCAAATGTATGTTTTAGCAGAAGTGATACAGTGTTACGGTGACGACGGCAGCGCAGATATCACGACCAGACAAAATATACAACTTCGCGGGATCAATTTTTCAGATATTCCTGACATCTTTAATAAATTTAACACCGTTGGCTTGACCGCCATCCAATCCGGTATGGATAATATCCGTAATATTACAGGTGATCCTGTAGCTGGTTTAGATGCTAACGAGTTGTATGATACCAGAGAATTAGTACAGCAAATTCAAGATATGCTGACTAATAAAGGTGAAGGAAACCCAGAATTTACCAATCTTCCTCGTAAATTTAACATTGCTGTAACTGGAGGAAAAGATAATTCAGTTCACGCAGAAATCAATGATTTAGCATTTGTACCAGCATTTAAAGAAGGATTTGGTTTTAATGTTTTAGTCGGTGGTTTTTTCTCCGGTAAACGTTGTGAAGCAGCTATTCCTTTAAATGCTTGGGTGAAACCCGAAGAAGTAGTTAGTTTATGTAAAGCCATTGTTGAAATATTCCGGGATCATGGTTTACGTCTTAACCGTCAAAAAGCCCGGTTAATGTGGTTAATTGATGAATGGGGTTTAGAAAAATTCCGTTCAGAAGTAGAAAAACGCTGGGGAAAAACATTCACACCCGCAGCACCAAAAGACGAAATTGATTGGGAAAAACGGGATCATATTGGGATTTATCCCCAAAAACAACCAGGATTAAATTATGCAGGTTTAAACATTCCTGTCGGTAGATTATCTGCTGATGATATGTTTCAACTTGCCCGGTTAGGTGAAGTTTATGGCAGTGGCGAAATTAGATTTACAGTTGAACAAAATGCGATTATTCCTAATATTCCCGATTCAGCTTTAAACACATTTTTAACTGAACCATTGTTAAATAAATTTGGTGTTAATCCTGGTTTATTAATGCGAGCAGTGGTATCTTGTACAGGCGCACAATTTTGTAACTTCGCATTAATAGAAACAAAAAATCGTGCCGTTGCCATGAGTAAAGCATTAGAACGGGAATTAATATTATCAAAACCCGTCCGTATTCATTGGACAGGATGCCCAAATTCTTGCGGACAACCCCAAGTAGCAGATATTGGCTTAATGGGTACAAAAGTCCGTAAAAATGGGCAAACAGTAGAAGGTGTTGACATTTATATGGGTGGAAAAGTTGGTAAAGATGCTAAACTAGGAACTTGTGTACAAAAAAGCGTTCCTTGTGAAGATGTACAACCCATATTAAAAGAAATACTCATTCAAAACTTCGGTGCAAAAGTTCGGGAAGAAGCCTTAATTTCCCATTAAATAAACCGAAAAATATAGACATCATTGAAAACCCCAATCAAACCTGGGCAATGATTTTCTATTAGCATAAATCTAAAATCCAAAATCTAAAATCGAACAACTGAGAGTTGAAAATGAGCAATATTTCCCGCAGAAAATTTATTATTACTTCCAGTTTAGCGGCAGCGACTTCCATTATAGCGCACGGTTGTTCATCTAATAACTCTCAGTCAGCAACAACAGATAGTGCAGCTTCTTCCACTGCCCAACTTGCTAACAATTCCACAGTTAGTAATGCTCCAAAAGTAGAAACAACCAAAGCTAAATTAGGATTTATTGCTTTAACTGATGCTGCACCTTTAATTATTGCCAAAGAAAAAGGTTTTTTTGCTAAATATGGCATGACTGATGTAGAAGTTAGCAAACAAAAATCCTGGCCAGTAACACGCGATAACCTGAAAATTGGCTCATCTGGTGGTGGTATTGATGGCGCACATATTCTCAGTCCAATGCCTTATTTAATGACCATTAATGATAAAGTTCCAATGTATCTATTGGCCAGATTAAATACCAACGGTCAAGCTATTTCTGTGGCTGAAAAATTAAAAGATTTAAAAGTCGGCTTACAAAGTAAAGCTTTAAAAGACGCTGTAAATAAAGCCAAAGCTGATAATAAATCTATGAAAGTTGCCATAACTTTTCCCGGTGGTACTCATGATTTATGGATTCGTTATTGGTTAGCTGCTGGTGGTATTAATCCTGATCAAGATGTGGTTTTAGAAGCAGTTCCACCACCACAAATGGTAGCTAATATGAAAGTTGGTACTGTTGATGCTTTCTGTGTAGGTGAACCTTGGAACGCGCAATTAGTTAGCCAAAAATTAGGTTATACTGCTTTAACTACTGGTGAATTATGGAATGATCATCCCGAAAAAGCTTTTGCTATGCGAAAAGATTGGGTTGACAAAAATCCTAACGCAGCACAAGCATTATTAATGGCAATTATGGAAGCACAACAATGGTGTGAAAAGCCAGAAAATAAAGAGGAAATGTGTAAAATTTGTGCTGACAGAAAATACTTTAATGTGGCTGTGGCTGACATTTTAGAACGTTCTAAAGGTAATATTGATTATGGTGATGGACGCAAGGAAGAAAACTTTGCCTATCGGATGAAATTCTGGGCTGATAATGCTTCCTATCCCTATAAGAGTCATGATACTTGGTTCTTAACTGAAGAAATTCGTTGGGGTTATTTACCTAAAGATACGAAAATCAAAGAAATGGTTGATCAGGTAAATAGAGAAGATTTATGGAAAAAAGCAGCTACAGCTTTAGGAGTAGCAGCAGCAGAAATTCCTACAAGTTCTTCCCGTGGTGTGGAAACATTTTTTGATGGGGTAAAATTTGATCCAGAAAAACCAGAAGAGTATTTAAAGAGTTTACAACTTAAGAAAGTTTAAGTAGTAGGGGTAATTCATGAATTACCCCTACCCGTTACCTTTGGTATATTTATTCAATTTTTCAGGTTCACCCAGAGGCGCAGAGAAAAGAGAATTAAGGAGTAAGAAATGGCTGCTAGTGTTGGAAGTCGTAGAGTTAGTAGTAAACAGCAGAAAGTAATTAATAAGTTTTTAGTAAATAAAGTAATACCACCAATCTTTGGTTTATTGATTTTTCTGGTTTTGTGGGAATTACTTTGTTTAATTCCTGGTTTTCAGTTACCTGGTCCGATTGAAACATTTTCTGAAACTTGGGACCCTTTTATTATTCAGCCTTTTTTTGATAATGGTGGCAGTGATAAGGGTTTAGGTTGGCAAATATTGACCAGTTTAGGACGGGTAGCTTTAGGTTTTTCCTTAGCAGCAGTTGTAGGGGTGGTTTTAGGAATATTTATTGGGGTGAATAAGTTTTTATATAATGCTGTAGATCCAATTTTTCAAGTATTAAGAACTATTCCTCCTTTGGCTTGGTTGCCTATTTCTCTCGCTGCTTTTCAACAAGCTAACCCTTCGGCAATTTTCGTAATTTTTATTACTTCAATTTGGCCGATTTTAATTAATACAACTGTGGGTGTACAAAATATTCCCCAAGATTATGTAAATGTGGCTCGCGTTTTACGTTTACGTAAGGACAAATATTTCTTGAAAATTGTGTTCCCGGCAACTGTTCCTTATATTTTCACAGGTTTGAGAATTGGTATTGGTTTATCTTGGTTGGCAATTGTCGCAGCAGAAATGTTAGTTGGTGGTGTGGGTATTGGTTCGTTTATTTGGGATGCCTACAACACGAGTACAGAAACTAATTTGAGTGAGATTATTATTGCGTTAGTTTATGTTGGTTTGGTGGGTTTATTGTTAGATAGAATGGTGGATTTTATTGCTGATAAAGTTGTGCAAACAGAACACAAATAATTCTCAGATCCCCGACTTATAACATCTATTTATAATTTAATTACAGCCTGAAAAAGAAGTCGGGGATCTAAACGAACACCAATTACCCATTGCTAAACCTATGAAGACTTTTTTAGAAATTGACCACGTAGACAGAATATTTAACCTCCCTAATGGTGGTAAATATATCGCTTTAAAAAATATAGAGTTGAAAATTCGCCAGGGTGAATTTATTTCTTTAATTGGTCATTCTGGTTGTGGTAAGTCCACTTTACTTAATATTATTGCTGGCTTAGATAGAGCTAGTATTGGTGGGGTGACTTTGGAGGGTAGAGAAGTTAGAGAACCTGGTCCAGATCGGATGGTAGTTTTTCAAAATTATTCCTTACTTCCTTGGTTAACTGTAAGAGAAAATATTGCTTTAGCTGTTGATGAAGTACATCAAAATTTACCTTTAAGAGAACGTCGAGAAATAATAGAAGAACATATTGATCTGGTGGGTTTACGACGTGCAGCTAACAAACATCCTAGTGAGTTATCTGGGGGGATGAAACAACGAGTTGCGATCGCCCGTGCTTTAGCTACTCGTCCGAAATTGTTGTTATTAGATGAACCTTTTGGTGCTTTGGATGCGTTAACCAGAGGTAATTTACAAGAACAATTAATGAAAATTTGTAATGAACACAAAATTACCTCTGTGATGGTGACACATGATGTTGATGAAGCTTTATTATTGAGCGATCGCATTGTTATGTTAACCAATGGACCAGAAGCACATATTGGGCAAATTTTAGAAGTTCCTATTCCCCGTCCCCGTCAACGTCTGGAAGTAGTTAACCATCCCAGTTATTACAACTTGCGGAACGAAATGATCTACTTCCTCAACCAACAAAAACAAGCAAAAAAACGCCAAAAACAACCCACAGCCCCAGCAATTATTTCTAACAAAAATTTAGAAAAAGTACATTTAGAAATTGGCTATATTCCCCTCACCCAAGCCGCACCTTTAATAATTGCCAAAGAAAAAGGTTTCTTTGCACAATACGGTTTAGAAGTCAACCTTCAAGCCGAAAATAGCTGGAAAGAAATTGCTAAAGGTGTAGCTACAGGTAAACTTGATGCAGCCCAAATGGTAGCAGGAATGCCCCTAGCAATGACATTAGGTGCAAGTGGTAAAACGCCCATTTCAATGGTTACAGCCATGACCCTTTCTCGCAATGGTAGTGCCATTACTTTCAGCAAAGAATTATTTAATAATGGGGTTACAAATTTAGCTGAATTTCACAAAATTATCAACGCTGATCTAGACAAAACCAATACCTTGGGAATTGTTCATCCTGCATCAATGCAGAACTTATTATTACGCTATTGGTTAGCGGCAGGAGGAATTGAACCAGATATAGATGTCAGTTTAATGACAATTTCACCAGAGGAAATGGTGAATGCTTTAAAAGATAAAAAAATTGATGGTTACTGTGTTGGAGAACCTTGGAACACACACGCAATTGCAGAAAATATAGGTTCTATTATTGCCATCACATCAGAACTTTGGAATGGACATCCTGATAAAATTTTAGGAGTGCGAGAAGACTGGGCGCAAGAAAATCCACAAACACATTTAGCATTAATAAAAGCCCTATTAGCAGCCTGTGAATATTGTGACGACACTCGTAACCGGGAAGAAGTTCTCACATTAACTAATTTAGATTTAGATTCTGGTTTAATAGATAATTACCCACAAAATAATCACCATCAAAAACAAACTTCCCATCAATTTTATTTCCATAAAGCCAACTATCCCGACCGTAATGAAATGCTATGGATATTAACCCAATTAGCCCGATGGGGTTTAGTAGCTTTCCCCAAAAACTGGGTAGAAGTCATTGATAGAGTTTGTCGTCCAGATATATTTGGTGCAGCCGCAAGAGAAATGGGCATTTTAGATATTGGACGAGAAGAAACAATTCAACTATTTGATGGCAAAATCTTTAACCCTTCCGAACCAATTGAATATCTCAAAAGTTCGGAAATTAAACGCCAGCTTCGCGTTGAAGAGGTGTTTATGTAAAGAGTACGGGCGAAGCATTCGGAAAATAGGGACACAAATTGATAATTAGTCGCCCAAATGCTGATGCTTCCAGCACGCTTCGCGAACGCCCGTACAGGAGTCAGAATAATTTTATATTTTAGATTGGAGTTGACAAAAATAATCCAAAATCCAAAATCCAAAATTGAATTACCCATTACCTATTAGTAAAAAACCATGACAATATTAAACTTCAATAACAAAACCAACAAACAATCACGACCCCAGAAACAAGAAGACTTTTTAGTAATTGAAGGAGTCAACAAAATTTACCCCACTGCCGAAGGTCCATATACCGTCCTAGATGACATTAACCTGAAAGTACGTGAAGGCGAATTTATTTGTTTAATTGGACATTCCGGTTGTGGAAAATCCACACTTTTAAATATGGTTTCTGGGTTTAATAAACCTACAAACGGTGTAGTGTGTTTACAAGGTCAACCCATCACCGAACCGGGACCCGACCGGATGATGGTATTTCAAAACTATTGTTTACTACCTTGGTTGAATGTTTTTGATAACGTTTATCTCGCTGTTGATTCCGTATTTCCTAATAAAACCCAAGTCGAAAAACGGGCAATAGTTAGAGAACATTTAGCAATGGTAGGACTAACAGAAGCAGCCCAAAAGAAACCCAATCAAATATCAGGAGGAATGAAACAAAGAGTAGCCATAGCCCGCGCTTTAGCTATTCGTCCCCAAGTCCTGATTTTAGATGAACCATTCGGTGCTTTAGATGCCATCACCAAAGAAGAATTACAAGAAGAACTACTGCAAATTTGGTCAGATCATCAAGTCACAGTTTTAATGATTACCCATGACATTGATGAGGCACTTTTTCTAGCAGATAAATTAGTCATGATGACCAACGGACCAGCAGCAAATATTGGCGAAGTTTTAGAAATTCCCTTCTCTCGTCCTCGTAACCGTCGCCTCATCATGGAAAACCCAGAATATTATCATTTGAGAAATTACGCTTTAGACTTTCTCTATCGTCGTTGCGCCCACATTGAAGAGTAAATTCTTAAATAACTCACGCAAAGACGCAATCTCAGTCAGGAGATCCCGCAGGGTAGAACGCAAAGAAAATGCAAAAACCTCTCTCTGCGTCTCTGCGTGCAATAAAAAAATCCCAAATATTATGAATGAAATTACAAAAACACTTTGCCCTTATTGCGGAGTTGGTTGTGGGTTAGAAGTCACCCCGCCAGCACAACATGGAAAACCTACAAATAGAGACAGCGAAGGAACACCAACTTGGCGAGTTAGAGGAGACAAAAATCATCCGTCAAGTCAAGGAATGGTATGTGTAAAAGGTGCAACAATTACCGAAGCAATTCACAAAAATAGATTACATTATCCCATGTTTAGAAAATCATTAAATCAAGATTTTCAACGCATTACCTGGGACGAAGCCTTGAATATTATCACCCAAAATATTCAAAAAACATTAGTTAATCACGGTGCAGAATCAATCTGTATGTATGGTTCTGGACAATTTCAAACAGAAGATTATTATATTGCCCAAAAATTACTCAAAGGTTGTTTAGGAACTAATAACTTCGATGCTAATTCCCGTCTCTGTATGTCTAGTGCGGTATCTGGGTATATACAAAGTTTTGGCTCTGATGGACCTCCTTGTTGTTATGATGATTTAGAATTAACAGACTGTGCTTTTTTAATAGGAACAAATACCGCAGAATGTCACCCTATTGTATTTAATAGATTAGCTAAATATCATAAAAAAAATCGTCATGTAAAAATGGTAGTTGTAGATCCCCGTCGCACTCCTACCGCCCAAGCAGCAGATTTACATTTAGCTATTCGTCCCGGTACTGATATTGATTTGTTAAATGGAATTGCCCATTTATTAATGAAATGGAATTATTTAGACACAGCTTTTATTGATGATTGTACTAGCAATTTTCCAGATTATGCAGAAGTAATTCGTCATTATTCTCCTGATATTGTTGCCCGTCAATGTGGTATTTCTATTGAAGATTTAGAAACGGCTGCAAAATATTGGGGTAAATCAAAATCTGTACTTTCTTTATGGTCAATGGGTGTTAATCAATCTTCTGAAGGTACTGCAAAAGTTAGAACTATTATTAATTTACATTTAATGACTGGACAAGTCGGTAAACCCGGTGCTGGTCCTTTTTCTTTAACAGGTCAACCTAATGCAATGGGAGGTAGAGAAGCAGGAGGTTTATCGCATTTATTACCAGGATATCGGTTAGTAAAAAATGCAGAACATCGCCAAGAAGTTGAGGACTTTTGGTGTTTAGAAAGGGGTAAAATTTCACCTATTCCTGGTTTAAATGCTTGGGATATGATTACAGGTTTAGAATCTGGAAATGTCCAATTATTATGGATAGCTGCAACTAACCCTGCTGTGAGTATGCCAGATTTAGAACGGACTAAAAAAGCGTTATTAAAATCTCCTTTTACTATTTATCAAGATGCTTATTATCCAACAGAAACTACTGCTTATTCCCATCTTTTATTACCTGCTGCCCAGTGGGGTGAAAAAACTGGAATTATGACTAATTCTGAAAGAAGAGTAACGTTATGTTCAGCTTTTCAAACACCACCAAAAGAAGCAAAACCAGACTGGGAAATTTTCGCAGAAGTGGGCAGAAGATTAGGTTTTCAAGATAAGTTTAACTTTCAAAATTCCGCCGAAGTTTATCACGAATTTGTTCAATTAACTTGTGATCGTCCTTGTGATATGTCTGGTTTAAGTCATGAGTTGTTATCAATAAATGGTCCAACTCATTGGCCTTTTTCTCAGGGTAAAAATTCAGAAACTCAACGTTTATATACAAATTTACGTTTTCATACTTCAGATGGTCGCGCTAAGTTTGGTGCATATTATTCTAAAGGTTTAGCTGAACCACCTGATCCTAATTATCCTTTTATCTTAACTACTGGAAGATTATACGGGCATTGGCACACCCAAACCCGCACCGGAAGAATTGATAAAATTAAACAAATGCACCCCGAACCGTTTCTAGAAATTCATCCCCGTGATGCAGAAAAATTAGGTATTGTTGATGGTCAGGTGGTGGAAGTGCGATCGCGTCGTGGTTCAGCTAAGTTTCCTGCTAAAATCACTCAAGCTATATCCCCCGGTACTGTTTTTGTCCCCATGCACTGGGGTAAGCTATGGGCAGATGATGCTGAAGCTAACGCTTTAACTCATTCTGAATCATGTCCTGATTCTTTGCAACCAGAATTAAAAGCTTGTGCTGTGCAGTTAGTTCCAATTTCTGTAGAAATTACCACCAAAAATTATCAGCTTCAGTCTTCACAATGGTAAGCTTCACAATGGTAAACTTCTAAGTAAATTCCTCAAGAACGGCTAATATAGTCCATAATCTATAGTAACGATTATTCTTGATGATTCTTGAAGATTTATTTTGGAGTATCAATTGGAGTGTGAGAAACTAATGAAGAGATTATTTAAGCAAATTAAAGCTTGGACTAGCGACGATAACTTCATGCACGTCATTGAAAACATCGAAGTAATAGTTTCTAAGATTCTCTCCATTTTGATGGTAATAGTTATTTTTGTGGCAATTTCAGATTTAAGTATTTTTCTGTTCAACGAATTATTTAATGCGCCCTATGGTGAATTTAAGAAAGTTGTATTTAAGGTATTTGGTTTATTTTTAAATATTCTCATTGCTTTAGAAATTTTAGAAAATATCACAGCTTATCTCAAAAAGCACGTTTTTCAAGTTGAATTAGTAATTGTTACTTCTTTAATTGCTGTTGCCCGAAAAATTATTATTCTAGATTTAGAAAAAGTCACAGGAATTGATATTATTGGTTTAGGAATTGCTGTACTTGCTCTTTCAATTAGTTATTTAATAATTCGTTCTAGTAGGTCTAATGATCAAAATTAGCTTTCAGCATTTGGCTGAAAGCTAATGCCTAACGGCACGCTACGATAACAGCAGTCAGCAAGATACTAAAAAACACAAATTTCATCTGCAAAATTTTCCTAATCCACACTTATAGGTAAAAGCTGATTACTGATAGCTGATTACTTACATAAAATCCAAAATCTAAAATCCAAAATCTAAAATCCCATGACAGCCGAATTTTTTGAATTTGAAGCAGATTTTGTTGAATCTCTCCGTTGTATACCGATGCAAGTCCGTTACAAATTGGATACCTGTGGTATTAAATTGAAATTGTCTGATTGGCATCAGATGACTACATTAGAACGTGCTAATTTAGTAGAATTACCTTGTGCCAAAGAAACAGAAATTCAATTTTACCAAGATTACCTACAAAAATTAATTTTAGAACATACAGGCAACCAAGCTACTAAATTACCCATTGAACCTCATCCCCCTTGGATGGACATTGCAACTATACCACCCAGTGTTCAGGAAAAAGCACAAGCAATAGGTGTGACTATTACCTTACAAAAGTGGGAAAAGTTAACTCAATTACAAAGGTTCGCTCTCATTAAACTCAGCCGTTCTGGACATGAAAACAACAACTTTCCCAAAGCAATAGCAGAATGTCAGATAACTTAGCCTCCTGACTTCTGACTCCTGACTGCTGTTAATTCAACATTTTGTATTTTGAACTGGAGCAAAGCATCGGTTAGTGAAGCTATAGTTGTATTTATCGGAGGTGCTGCCGTTTCTCAGGCTAAGATTAAGTCTACTACCCAAACATTTGATCGCGTAGCATGGCATAAGCCATGAATTTGTTTAGACACACTCACTAACTCGATGACAGGCAAAAACGCAAGACAGAATGCATTTCTGCGGCTAGTGTCTAGTAATGAAGTAGCTTCCCAGTCAGAATCTCGCTACTCACTGCTTCCGAATCAAGAAATGGTCATTGGACGTGATCCTAGCTGCCAAGTTGTCTTGGATGCCATGATGTACAGGATGGTGTCTCGTCGTCATGCAGTGGTTCGTCCCCTCTCCCTATCACCAGATGGCAGATTTAGCTGGGTGATTTGCGATTTAAATAGTGCCAATGGTACTTTTTTAAATGGTCAACTTTTGGTAGGTTCTCAGGAATTACACCACGGCGATCGCATTTCTTTGGGTGCTGATGGTCCACAATTCATATTTGAGCATGAATTTGTTTCCCAACCAACCGTAATCACAACTAACCAAGGTACAGCAAGAGCCTCTACCAAAAATGGAAAACTGCACTCACAGCATGACTCTGTTAGTTTCACACAGCTATTTCCCATCATTTCCACCGGTAAAGATTTAACTCGCAAAGCTTACCTCATACCAGGAATATTAACAGTAATCTTTGTAGTGTTAATGTTCGGTACTGTAGGTCATCCCCAAGCAAATCAAGTAATTGTTGGCTCTTATATCGCCTCAGCTGCTTATTACTTTGTTTACCAACTTTGCGGTAAACAAAAGCCTTGGTGGGTACTCATAGCTATGGCAGTGAGTACAATGCTAATTTTAGTCAGTCCTTTATTAGATTTTTTTATCTTTGTATTTCGCGTGATTTTGCCTGGTAGTTTACCCTCATCTCAAGATTCTATTACCTTCACCGAATTACTGATCAGAATGTTCTTTGGTGCAGGTTTAATGGAGGAATTACTCAAGGCATTACCAATATTAGCTGCATATTTCATCGGTGATTCAGTACCATCACCTTGGAAAGAACGGATCGGAGTTTGGGAACCACTAGATGGCATTCTTCTGGGAACTGCTTCTGCTGTGGGTTTTACTTTGCTGGAAACTCTTGGCCAATATGTACCAATGATTACACAAAATGTCACTCAACAATCAGGAGTAGGCGCAGGTCAACTGGTGGGTTTACAACTATTAATTCCCCGCATTTTAGGTTCTGTCGCTGGACACATGGCTTATAGCGGCTATTTAGGCTATTTTATCGGGTTAGCTGTCCTCAAACCTTTGATGGGTTGGCAAATTCTCACTGTTGGTTATTTAAGCGCCTCCGCTCTCCATGCTTTATGGAATGCTACTGGTTCTATTAATGCTTTGCTGTTGGTGGTTGTCGGTGTTTTATCTTATGCATTTTTGATGGCCGCAATTCTCAAAGCACGAGCATTATCACCCACGCGATCGCAAAATTTCGCTACTCGCTTCCTCGAACACAAGTAGGGTTTGCGGTTCGCGTAGCGTGCTGTCAGGCATCAAAGTCTTGTCGTGGAGGCAGGGAACAGGGAACACTTCGACACTTCGACAAGCTCTGTTACCGCAAGCCCTAGCTAGGGTTTGTTGAAAAAGTTATCTGTGAAGGACCAGTGACAGGTGACAGGTGCTACGCCACGGTGACAGTTTCAAGAGTTGGATAGGAACGATTTTTTCTTTAAGTAGGGTTTGCTGAATAAATGTAAAACCCAGACAGAACAAAGGTTACAGGCTGATAAAGAGGAAAAAAGTGCAAGGCTTTTCAAGGGTATACCTGAAAAAGTGTGCATTTTTTTGGATTTCTAGAGATAGTAAAGAAATTTTCAAACCTCCTCCTGACTCCTGACTCTAACGGAAAGACTTTTTCAGCAAACCCTAGTTAGCTTTTTTGTATCGGCAGAAATTTACGATTCATCTTGTAAATTAGAAAGTTCTTTGAAGGCATAATCAGCAATTGCTAAACTAACTTTCGCCTGTTCTATTTCTGATAAGCCTGTCCAATCTCGATTTTCAATATTGCTGATTATAACTGCCAATTTTTGTTGGTCATTACTTCGCATAGCAGGTTCAAAACGACGGGCTAAAACAAATAAGTCTTCTGTGAGCAAATTTGGCAGTAAAGTTTGCACACATTCTACTAATTTCTCACTTGTAGATTGTTCTACATTATTGATAATTTCCGATGCTTTTTGAGCGATAGTATTTAGCCAACTTAAAGGAACAGAAGGAGCAAAAACACTGTGTAAAGCTGATTTTATACATTTAGATGGTTGTTCATCACGGTCAGTTTTAGAATGGTAAACTTGATCCCAAATTTTGTCTAAATTCTGATAAAAATCTTGCGATCGCCTAGTCAGGTCTTCTCCTAGTAAATCATCATATTCAAATTGCTGTTCTAGTTGATGAAAATAAGGTTCTGATTCTTGATCAGCCAGATCCCACGGATAAGTCTCATCTTCAGGTTGTAGTAGTGCTGCTAATAATTCTAAATCTACTGTCGATGGTAAAAATTGACAAGTATCTAACTCATGGATTTTATTAATCATGTTTCACCTCACAATTAATTAGCATTAATTTATTCTTGTTGTCAGCTACAACTGGAATATTCAAATTTCCGCAAAAAATAATTCATTAGTCATGAGTCATTAGTTACTCTTCCCAATCACCAATCACCAATCACTGTTCATATCTTCAATCACAAATTCCCATGTTTCGCCTTTAGCACTGCCAAACTTTAATTTCATACCTGATGTCAGAAGTATTTCTTCACGGAGAATTTGTTGCCAACCATTTGGACTTAAACACCAAGTTGTACCGTAAGTAGAAAAATCTTGCAGGTAATAAGTGGGAACTGATTGAGAACCAGCGATAATATTCCGGCAGAGAATTTCGGCATGGCGTTTAGAAACATAGAGTTCAGGGATAACAATATCATTATCTTTAGTGCGACCAATACGAGTGACACCAGAACGTAGTAACCAAGTTTTACCTTCTGGTGAAAGCGATCGCAAAGAAGCCGTAGGTATTGGGGAATTTATACCAGAAACAGCAGTATCTGGTAATTCCGTAATTCCTTCATCCACACTTTTGATCAAATCACCATGAAAATCTGGATGCAGGTAGAGAACTGGTAAAGTCCAAGCTGGTTGATTAAACTTATATACTGTTAACAGTTCTTGTCTAGCTGCTGCCACTGCTTCATCAATTGGTTTACGAGATCGCAAAGCTTCGGCAAAAGCTTGAATAAAACTGTGACTTTCTTGGTCTGCAATTTCATCCCGCATCGCTAGTACTGCAGGGACACCATGACGAATCAGGACTTCCGCTAAACTACTTGCAGGTATAGCTTGTTGATTAATTGCTGCTGGTTGCGCTCCCCAACAGGCATTAAACACCCCTAATTTTACACCTGTGCGGGTTAATACTTGGGCTAATTCGATGCCATTGAGGGTCAGATCAGGCCCCAAAAATAATAAACCACCATCAGGGTCTGGCATACCATGACCAGCGTAAAAAAAGACGTTGTAGCTTTGGGTTTCTAACTCTTGAATTAACTGTTGTGAAGTGGGTTGCAAGAGTGTCTTCACCAGACAAGCTGATACAGAATTTTTCTGAGATGGACTACATTCTGACAAAATTTTTTCCAGAATAGCAGCTTCTTTTTCCAATTCTAATTTATCATCATGCCCCAAAACCAACAGGACTTTTAAAGCTGGATCTGTTCGTAAATTTGGCAGAGGTTCAACTTCACTAATAGTCCGACTAAATAAAATATCTTGGGAAAGAGATATTGCTGATTGGCCGGGTTCGCGCTGCATAATTTCCCAAGGTAGCGCAATTAGATCAGGGTCACGAATTTCCAATCGCAAGCGCAACCGTTTATTTTGACCCATAGCCATACCGCGACTACGTTCTAGACTACCAAGAATTTGTCCATCGAATACCCAACGCCATAAACTGATGCCTAAATATTGCATCAACCGACTACTGTAGGGACTGGTAGTTTGACCGACCTGGGGTAAATTCAAATCAATTGTCATGTACTTAGCCCCTGGAGATGTCGAAGCCAAAGCAATATCCAGGGGACTATGACCAGCAAACATTTGCTGCCATTCTTGCCAAATTTGACTCAGTTCAGGAGAAAAAACACAGTCACGCAAAACATAACCACTGGGATAGGGAGCTTTAACGACCCAAATGGCGAAATTATCATTTCCAGTATTTACTAGACGAGCGATCGCCAGATTTAGGCAGGACATGGATTTGTGGAAACTAAACTCTAAGAACTAATAATTGACAACAAGTTTTGACAACAAGTTTTGACAACAAGTTTTGTTTGGAAAGTGAATTTTAATTTTAGTGATCACTAGCATTATGATATCCCATGATGGTGATGAGAATCACTCAGACGCGGGAGTTTAGTCATCAGTTGATGGCGATAAATCTTGTGGGTTTTCTGAGTTTTATGGTGTTGGTGTTTTCGTTGTTGTTGGTTGTGGGGTTGCAGACGGAGTTGATGGGGTAATTGTCGATTGTGGTTCTCGTTGGATTTTGAGCCAATATCCCAGTCCACCGGCTCCTAAAAGCACACCTAAAATAATCAACAACTGTAGCGGTAGTTTGGCAGTACGCCCAGGCTTGGTTTCTGAAATTATTTGAGTTTGCTGGTACTCATTGCCTAAAGCAGTTACATTTGTGGTTCTTGGTGTCAAATCTACTGTTTTACTGGCTGAACTTGTACTGAGCGAAGTCGAAGTAATAGTCGGAATGTCCGCTTGGAGAATGATATCTGGTTCACCGTATTTGACTTGGTAATGTACTAAAGCGATGGTGACATTATCATGTCCATTTTTAGTGTTGGCAATTTCTATGAGTCGGGCTGCAACATCTTCTATATTTGTATTGCCGCCAAGAATTGGTAAAATTTCCGTTTCCCACAACTCTTCTACTCGATCAAAATCACTCAATCCATCGGAGGTGAGCAAGAAAACAGCATCTTCATCAATGATAAATCGTTGGGACGTAGGATGCAATGAGGCACTCTTGCTCATGCCTAAAGCTTGGATCAAGGAGCCAGAACCACTATGTTGTAATGCTTCGCGATAAATAGCATAGCCCAATCGTACTTCACGAGAAGCTACATCATCATCTAAGGTAACTTGATAGCAACCGTGGCGCGTAATCCAATAAGCACGACTATCACCAATATGAGTAATGTACATTTCATGGCCAATCGGTAAGGCTAGAACTAGAGTAGTTCCCATCCTTTGCCGTCCTTGGCGATGTTCCGTATCATTACGCTGACTAATTTTATCGTTTGCAAGTGCTACTGCTTGTTCTAAATTATTGATGATTCTGAAGGGATCTATGTTTTCATCAGCAACAGAAGTGAGTTGCATCACCTCTTGCTCAATAGTTTCAATGGCTAAATTTGATGCTATGTTGCCTCCCTCATGTCCACCGATACCATCACAAACAATAGCTAAGGCGGTTTGCTGGGGAGGTTTACTCACGAGAACGCCACTAGGTGGGTAACAAGCATCTTCGTTGCGTTGACGAGAAGGTCCTTTATCTGTTTGGGTAATAATTTTAATGTTAGTGCTTGGGATTGGCGAGTTTCGTCCACAGGAGGCGATCCCCAATCCTGTCAGTCCTTGATCTAAAACCGTAATTAATTGTTCAGATGAGTGGATTTCACCATCAATTAAAGCATCAATAATTTGCTTGAGGAATTCAGCTATGGCTGGCTTGGCATTTTTGAGGAGTTGTTGCCAAAATACTCCTAATTGTGACAATGTTGGTGCTGTTTGCTGATCAAAACGCAATTCTAATAACCGCACTAAACCCCCTTCCACTCTGATTAAATAGGGGTCTAATAAGCTAGAACCGACTCCTTCAGTCAAAAGCGGTTGCCACAAATGCGCTATCTGCCACAGCCAATTCATTTGCCGCATTGATGAGGCATCATCCCACGCTGCTGTTAGCTGGCTGCACAGATGTACTTGAGTATATGTACTATCAACTGACAGGGGCGGTTTTTCTAGAACTAAGATTTCTGGTTGAGATTTTCCTTCATGGAGAGAGATGATCCCATACACTTGTGGTATATGCAAGCGGTAAGGTATGAGGCTTAGATAAGCTTTGATGTGGTATAAATTATCTAATTCAGGTATTTGGGGTAGTAAACCAGGTTTGAGATCAAGAATGATTGATTGACCAATGACCAAATAGCGATCGGCTAAAATTTCTCCAGGACTACCCAGGCTCACACTATCTGCCACTGCCCACAGGTAACGCTTGGGTAAGGGTGTGGAGCATCGCTGGCAATACTTGTGGGTCAAGGGATTGGCAGCTTGACAATATTCATTTGGGCAGTAAAGCGTTGCCGCGTCATTTTCCATATTTGTCGAACCGATCAGCGATTGGCAATTTATTCAACAGCATGAGTAGCGGTAATTTAGTCCGCTGATGTTTTTGTACTCAATGATAATAGGAGATTGGGACTGGGGATTGGGGATTGGGAATTATTAACTGGGAACTTTGAACTTTTTCCCTACACCCTGCACCCTGCACCCTTGCCTTTTCTCCTCTTTCTCCAGGATAGCTACCTCTTTGGGGGTAGTTTTGCCATACACCTAATTTGTTGGTGAGTTATAGAGTTATAAATGTAGTTATAAATCTTGTAACTCATCAACAACCACTCTCCATCTTATTTATTGGCGTTAGATGCAACCTGGGGTAGTCCCATGCTGTAGTTAGTAACGCGACTAGAGAGATTGTAGCTAATTTCACCTTTTTGTAGGAGCGATCGCAAAAAATGCTCTAGGTCTGACCCAATCCGACGTAAGTTATAATCTGTTAGGTCTACACCACTGGAAGCTTCTACTAGTTCATCGAACTTACGATAAACTTTTTGTAGTGTGTCTTCATTCCAGTTAAATTCGTTGTCTGGGTCAACATCTAACGTCAAGACGTGATTGCTAGGAACTAGTTCATCTTTTTCCATTTCCGCCGCAAAAATGCGAATATGACGGGTTGTGGACTTGAGCAGCATCGGGTTATCCATAAAAAGGTGTAAGATTTCGGCTAATTACACTGCAACTATTTTAACTGCTCTCCCTCAGCTTAATTGTTTTAACTTACAAGCTTTGAGTTGAAAATATCTTTTTCGACATAGCCAGTAATATTTAGAACCAGTAAGAATTGGAAAAAATTCTGGGCTAAAATAATTTAGTTCAGTGTATATGTGATGATCTACAACCGAATTTCTACAGTTGACAAACTTACTATCTTACCCATTAAATTTTTACAGATCAAAAAGAACACATTGTTGATTTAACCTAAATTGCCTAAAATGTTAACTGGCGGATAACAAAGGGAAAATAATCACTAATTTCCATAAGTAACCTCACTATGATTAGCGTAAAAAGTTGCACAGTTATTGACGTTTCCATAAAGTTGATGTAAAAACTTTGAAAAAGGTTGGACAAGTTCTTACAGAAACTTTATTGTATAGAATCTTAAAAACTGAATAATAGTGTATGAATTAGATATGCCAAAACTACCACGGGAATATCAAAACCTAGACAGTAAAAAACCACTTGGAATAAAAATAGGGGGGAGTGAGAAATTGAACGCAAATTTGATGGATGAGAAAAGCCTCTTACATTCAATCAGTTCTTTGTATTTAAAGGAAATATAAAGAATTTTTTTTCTGGATATTTTAGTTTCTCACCTGTATAAACACCCAGTAAAGGAATCCTCAAAACTATGAACTCCAAAGCATTACCGCGTCAAATCAATAATCTCGAAGTAGGTGTTTATGAGTGCGAAATACATCTCAAGTTCCGTTTGATTGAGGAAAAGAGTCTGTTAGGCGATCGCGAACAGCTTTTGCAGGTGCTACTAGACGCACTCACTGAGGGATCTGATGACTTTTTGGAAACACTACAAGCGTCTGTAAAGGCGCAGGAGGTTTCTGAGTTCAAAGCATCACCTCAAATGAGACGACAACTGATGCGCTTAAGAAACTTTGTTGATAATAGCCAATAGACAATAGAGAGAAATAAAGTCACTCTACAACACAACCAAGAAGATTATCTATAAGTTCAATTCAGCATCTACATTAACCCCTTGCCAGTTGCACTACCTCAAAACCTGGATGTCTGTTGATTCGCTCATCCCTTGCTCAAATTTTTGGTTAGGGTGGTTGAAAATTTATACTCAGGGAAATTTCACAAAAACTTAGGGTTTCATTTCTATCACAAGAACCCATTTACATTTAGTAGAGTTTGATAGCAAACTCAACCAGGTGCATTTTACCAATCTTACCAATCGTTTTCATTCAATTTGAATCAGAAAGCTGTCTCTGTAAATCCTCTTGATCATGGTGATCTTCTTTTTTCGTTTGGCTACTACTGAGCTAGTCCATGTTCTAAAGCAAATCTTACCAATTCTGTACGGCTATTAGTACCTGTTTTACTAAATAACCTGCTGACATATTTTTCGACGTTGCGGACGCTGGTTTCCAAGCGGCGAGCAATTTCTTTGTTCATCAACCCTTGTGCTACTAGGTTTAATACACTTTGCTCTCTGGGGGTTAAATCAATTTTAAATGGAGGTGGAGTCTGGGCAATGGCAGTTCTGGGACTTAACAAATCTTTGATTTTGGAAATTTCATGGGCTAATTTGGCAATGTCCATGTTTTCACTATCTTCTCCTATCGCTGGGGCTTGAGCAGTGCGACGGGTGAGTAAATTTTCTACAATGGCTATTAATTCATCAGGATCAAATGGTTTGGGTAGATAAGCGTCAACACCCGCTTGATATCCTTGAATGCGATCGCCTGTCATGCCTTTAGCAGTTAAAAATACCACTGGTAATGCCTGAAACCGTGGATCCTCTCGCAGTTGTTTGAGAAACTGATAGCCATCCACCTGGGGCATCATAATATCAGAAATCACCAAATCAGGTGTATTTTGTTGCATCAATTCCCAACCTTCACGGGCGTTACTGGCAACTTGAACACTAAAGCCGCTTTCTTGTAAATAGTCTTTCACGGCTTCCCGTAACCCTGGTTCATCATCTACCAGTAACAGTTGTGCTGACATTGAAAATTCCCTTAGATTTGCTGTTGATTTACCTTTCTCTAATTTAGCGAAAGTTGGTTAAGATTGGGTACTGGGGATGAGGAAGATTTGAGGCAAGTTATGTTCTAATTGTCTGATAACTCTGCTTATAGTATAAATAATAGCAGATCCCCGACTTCTTGGAGAAATCAGGGATCTTTTCTTTAGTGGATATCAATCCAAAATCCAAAATCCAAAATCTAAAATTGGATGACTTCTGACTCCTTAAAATTAAAATTTCAAATCTTCAGCGCGAATACTCAAAGGTTGAGTATTTTGAGAAGTTTGAGAAGGTGTTGTAGGTTGGGCAAATTTTGTATTAGAGAGAGCTAGAATAGCACGAGCGTATTGTGGGTCATTTAGAGTTCCAATTAAATTGGGATTAGCAGCTAACTGACGCTCCTGTGCTTCCGTTAAATCTAGCTGAATATCTGGTATAATTCCTGTCTTGTTAATATCCGTACCTTTGGGGGTATAGT
Organism: Sphaerospermopsis kisseleviana CS-549; assembly: GCF_028329225.1. Lineage (NCBI taxonomy): Bacteria > Bacillati > Cyanobacteriota > Cyanophyceae > Nostocales > Aphanizomenonaceae > Sphaerospermopsis > Sphaerospermopsis kisseleviana. Next base: position 35,068 of record NZ_JAQMTI010000247.1, read on the forward strand.
AGTGGGCAATGGTGACAGCTAACCCAGAACCGTCATTCAGTTCATGGACTGATTGTACCAAGGCTTTACCAAAGGTTTGACTACCTACAACTACCGCCCGGTTATTATCCTTGAGTGCGCCGGTGAGAATTTCACTAGCACTAGCGGAATTACCGTCTACAAGTACAGCTAAGGGTCGATTTGTCAAAGCTGTGCGATTGGCTTTGGTTTCTTCACTATCTCCCACACGGTCTACTGTCTTGACAATGCCACCATTATCTAGCCACATCCGCGCTATTTCAATACTTGCTTGTAATAAACCGCCTGGGTTGCCACGCAAGTCTAAGACAAAGGAATCAGCGTTTTGACGATTCAAGTCACGAATCGCTTTTCGCATCTGATCCGCAGCGTGGCTGCTAAACTCCCTTAACCGAATATAGCCAATGCGACGGCCACCGTCTTGTTTGAGGGTATAATTTACTATGGGAACTTCGATAGTTGCCCTCGTCAGCTTGACATCAAACTGATTTTTTCCCGGTCTTGACAGTCGTAAGGTGATGGCAGTACCCGCTTGACCACGAATCAAATTAGATGCTTCTTCCACTTTCATATTGAGAGTGGGTTTACCGTTAATCGCTACAATTTCATCCCCTGTTTTAATACCTGCTTTCTGGGCTGGAGAATTTTCTAGAGGTTCAACCACTGTCAATCGCTGGTTTTTTTCGTTGATTTCCATGCGAATGCCAATTCCCGTAACCTCTCCAGATGTTTGACGGGTGAGGGCTTCAAATTGCTTGGGATCCATAAACCGCGTGTAAGGATCACCCAATCTTTGCAAGGCTTGGCGGATAGCTACATAAGCTTGTTCATTGGAGGTATATTCTTTGCTTAACAGGCTTTGCCTAATTGCTTGCCAATCTTGTTGATTAAATTTGCCATCAACATATTCCCTATTTACAAGTTGCCATACTTGGTCAACTAACGCTTTTGGACTATCTTGTAAAGCGGCTTGAACACACTTTGTCCAAGCTTGACCAAATAAAGATATAGTAGCAGTTGTAGCGATCGCTCCACCAATCAAGGCTGCTTGGAGCGGTGAGTGACGTTTCGCAGATTGATTCATGTATACAGATGGAATAAATAATTGTATTGTTGACAGTTTAGCAATCAGGCTTTCCTGAAATTTTTAAGTTTTTATACTCTACTTATGAGCTATGCTTAATCTAAGATTAATCCATCATTTTTTCCTTTGTAAATGATGTGGAAATTACGGTCTTTTTATTAATAAATATCGCTGGGATGGAAGTGGTTTTACTGTTAAAGCAGCCACAGCATTTGTGTGAATTTCATCACTCCTTTCTTTTTTCAACTAAGATCCTTTTCCTAAGATAGCGCTTTGTTGACTTGATGGCTGGATTTTTCAATATTAAACAATAAAGCTTTAATTTTCTATGTTATGAAGCACAAACCTACCATCAAATCATTAGTTTCTTGGCTGATGAGATTTAGAAAACTGTGGCGATTGTTACGAAATATTGCTTTTGGGTTGTGTTTGATCCTGCTAAGTTGGCTGACTTTCACTACTATAACCTTAGTTTCTGCTTCTTCACAGCCTGTCGATGCCTTTTTTGTGCTTGGTGGTAGTATTGTCCGGGAAATTTATAAGAAAATCGAGTGAGCCACAACCACCGAAATGAAATTAAAGTATCTCCGCCACGCTCCGATACTTTATTTTACTATGGCTTCGCCTTTAATTTTCGGAGATGTCTAATTGATAATTAGTCGCCCGAATGCTTCGCTCCTACGACTCCTGACTTTTGCTATATTTGCAAAACTTTACTAGCAACTGGCGTTAGTCATGATATTGTTACTCCCATCGGTTCTGATGAGGAGCAGTCATTGGACGCAAGGGGGAAAGTTCGGTGCAAGTCCGGCGCTGTCCCGCAACTGTGAACCATTATTAGGTTAAGTCAGGATGCCCGCCGATGACAATACTTTTACATCAATCTGCGAGGTACAGATTATGTCTCTAAAAAAACGGGGTTGGATGAGTCTAACCCTGATGGGATTTATTAGTTTTTACTTAGTAGTTGGTTTACCTAAACCTGCCTATGCTATGCACATTATGGAAGGTTTTTTACCAGTGCAATGGGCGGTTTTTTGGTGGGTTGTAGCATTACCATTTTTTGTTTTCGGTTTGCGAAGTTTGACTCGCATTACTCAAGCTAACCCAGAATTGAAGTTATTGTTGGGGTTAGCTGGTGCTTTTACTTTTGTCTTGTCAGCGTTAAAAATTCCTTCTGTGACAGGTAGTTCTTCTCACCCCACAGGTACAGGGTTAGGTGCGGTGCTGTTTGGACCTTTGACGATGACAGTTTTAGGAACTTTGGTACTATTGTTCCAAGCTTTGTTACTGGCACATGGTGGTTTGACAACTCTGGGAGCAAATGCTTTTTCAATGGCGATCGCTGGACCGTTTGCCGCTTACTGGATCTATCATCTCATCATTCGGTGTAGTGGTAAACAAAGAATTGCTATATTTTTATCAGCAGCGATCGCTAATTTACTCACCTACATTATTACTTCTATCCAACTGGCTTTAGCTTTTCCTGCACCTGTTGGTGGGTTTATCGCTTCATTTACCAAGTTCGCTGGTATCTTTGCTATTACTCAAGTTCCTTTAGCTATTAGTGAAGGACTACTAACGGTGTTGGTATGGAATTTGTTACAATCCTATAATCCTCAAGAATTAGAATTGCTAAAGTTAATCAAACGGGAAACTCAAAGTAATGAATCAGTCTAAACAAGGATTCAATAATTGGTTATTAGTCTTAGCTGTTTTCGCTTTAGCGTTTGCTCCCATAATATTAGTCAAAAATGCTGAATTTGGTGGTGCAGATGATCAAGCCAAAACCGCCATTAGTGAAATTCAACCCGCATATCAACCTTGGTTTCAATCAATATTTGAACCTCCGAGTGGAGAAGTAGCTAGTTTATTATTTTCTGCTCAAGCTGCCATAGGTGCGGGAGTAATTGGTTATGTTATTGGTTTGTATAAAGGACGTTCTCAACAACAAAAACATGAAGAATAAGTCTACAAAATGAGCCTAAAATTAGATACTTTAGCTTACACCAATCAACTGCGAAAACTTCCCCCAGCACATAAAATTATCTTTGCCTTTACTACGCTGTTACTTGCACTTTTCACCCATCCATTTGTACAAATTTTACTATCATTATGGATGGGTATTTGGACAGTAGTGTATGCTAAAATTCCTCTGAAAATCTATTTGCGGTTGTTAATTTTTGCTAGTTTTTTCTGGTTGACAAGTTTACCAGCATTAACAATTAATATGGTCAACCTCGCTAACTTTTCACAAATTCAAAGAGATTTAATATATGGGTTAAAGTTTGGTACTGTTTATATTTACATTAGTCACAGTGGAAGTATACAAGCTTTAGTAATTTTTTGTCGTGCCTTTGCAGCCATTTCTTGTTTATATTTTCTCATGTTAACTGTGCCATTTACAGAATTATTACAAACGCTACGATACTTAAAATTTCCAGCAATTTTAACCGATTTATTATTATTAATGTATCGGTTTATTTTCATACTTCTAAACACAGCCAATGAATTATGGATAGCACAAAATTCTCGTTGTGGCTACCGCAACTGGAAAATAGGAATGAGAAGTTTAGCAATATTAATAGGACAATTGTTACAGCGTACTTTACAACAATATCATCGTTTTTCTTTGGGATTAGCAGCAAGGGGAATGACAGAAGAATTTAGAGTCTGGCATCCCCAACGTTATCAATTATCTAAACGATATATTATTGAAGCAATTAGTGGCTGTGTAGTCTTAATAGCAATAGAATTAGGATGGAATGCAGGAATATTTACTAGAATTTGAACAGGTATATTACACCTATCCAGGTACACAACAATCAGTTTTAAATGGGTTAAATATAAAAATTCCCTCTGGAAAAAAGTGTGCCTTAATTGGTCAAAATGGTTGTGGTAAAACCACGCTATTTTTATTAGCTAATGGTTTATATAAACCTGAACGGGGAATTATCAAATGGTTGCATGAACCGTTAAGCTATCATAGAAACTATCTGACAAAATTACGGCAAAAAATTGGTTTAGTATTTCAAGATCCAGAACAGCAATTAGTCGCATCTACTGTGGAGGAAGATATATCCTATGGGTTGTGTAATTTGGGTTTATCCCCATCGGAAATTCAAATCAGAGTCGAGAAAATATTAGGTGAATTTGGGCTAAACAGTTTAGCAGAAAAACCCGTACATCATCTTAGCTTAGGGCAGAAAAAACGAGTTTCTATAGCTGATGTCATGGTATTAGAACCTCAACTTTTAATATTAGATGAACCTACAGCATATTTAGATATAAAACACACTCGTAACCTGATGAATACGCTCAAAAAAATTCATGGTAATGGCACAACTTTATTAATGGCTACCCATGATTTAGATTTAGTTTATCGTTGGGCAGATTGGGTTTTTGTTATGGATAAAGGAAGATTGATCTTAGAAGGAACACCAGAAGATGTATTTAGTCAGTATCATCTTTTAGAGGAGTTAGAATTAGGTGTACCATTAATATATGAAATGTTATTTGCAGGGCTATCTGTTGAGGAGAAAGCCGTTTTAGAACGGGTGAAACAACGGATATTTCAGGATATATAACTCTTTCCAGCTAATTTTTCTACAAAATCTTGATGTTCTCCTGAACTTAAACCTGTCTGTAAAGTAGCCATTACTTGTGACATATTTCTTGTTACTAATGCGGAAACATTCAGCCATAAACCTGGAAATACTTGACTTTTAATTATTCCTTGTTCATTTGCTACCAGTTCTATATATTCACCATTCTTTAAACTGAACCAACTTACAGTACCTTCAAAAACCTGCCAAACTATATATTCTTCAATTCCATTGCGACGGTAGGCTCTTTTTTTATCATATAAATCTTTGGTAGCACTGCTGGCTGCTACTTCTGCGATTAATTCTGGTGCGCCTTCTATATAACCATCTGCGCCTATATAAGACTTGCCACCACAGGCTGTATCTATTAATAGTACAGCATCGGGTTGAGGTTCGTTGTCTAAATCTAGTCTTACTGTTGCATTGTCACCCAGTCTGACACCAGGTGTAACTATTTTATAAGACCACAACCAACCCATTAAATTAGCATGAGGTTCGGCGTGAGGTTCAAAACGCAGAGGGGAAGCCACGTAAACTACTCCTTCAATTAATTCAGCTTTTTTGAGATTTGGCATAGCACTATAACGGCGCTCAAATTCTGGACGAGTCAGGCGATCGCCACTTTCCAAAGGCGGAATATAATCAGGATAATTATGGGCAGTTTTTACAGAAGTGTTAACCATAACTGCAAATAATATTATGGGTAGGTAAATTGATTATATCTTACTGTTATCAAAGTAAACCATTAAAAGCGATCGCCTGAATAGTAGATATAGGAACTGTGGCAAAATATTTTTTTTGAAATTGTTCTTCTTGTAATGCGGCTAAAAATTGATTAACTGCATTTTCAGCCTTAGTTGTATCATTGATAAATTCATTCCACGTAATTTGTAGATAACGATCTTGACGTTCAATAGTAAAACCTAAATATTTCAAAGCCTGAAATCCTAAATATAAACTAGGATCACTAATACCCAGTTTTTCTAATATTTGTACACGGGTAACTAGCTGATTTTTGCGACTGATAAATTTAGCAACTCCTACCAACGTTAACCAAATTTCCTGGGGAGTTTGGTTTTCTGGTTTTGCCCAAGCTAAAGCTAGTTTTTGTTGTTTATAAACCGATTTTCTCAACCAAGCTCTTACATCCTCCCAAGTTGTGGGACAATCTTTAATAATTAATATTGAATCATCTACAGTAAATTCCGAAACATCCTGATTTCGCCAATCTAAAATCATTGCTGATTTCTCAGTTTGCACTTCTAAATCAGCACTAGGACGCACAGCAATTAATCTGATTTCATAACGTTTTTTAAAGCTATTAAAATCTATTTCCGCAATACAATCACATTTACCTGTAGGCAATTCTTCTTTATAATGTCCCCACCAAATACCAGGAAAAGGATTTTTACTAGAATCATCTCTAATGTCAAACTCGGTTTTAATATATTGTATTTTCTTACCTTTTAGATCTTGTTGATTTCTATGCCAAGCATTTTCAAACCAACAATTTTTAATGAGTAATTTTGGTACAAGGTTTCCCATTCCACAAGGTTCTAAAAGTTTCAGTTCTAAAAATAATTCTTTCCCTAAATCTGCAACTGTCACCACCACATCAGCTTGGACAGTGGGTGTGAGATTTATTCCCCCTAAAGATTGCCGTAATTTTTGATTAATTGCATCTGTAAATAAGGGGATATTTTCTACAGGTAAACTTAAACCAGCCGCAAATGGATGTCCACCAAAACGATGTAATAAATGGGATTGTTCGTTAACTAATTGATATAAATCCACACCATTAATTGATCTGGCAGAACCCCGCGCCAATTGTGGTTTATTTGGTTCATATTCTCCGCTTTCTGTACTTAATAAAATTGTCGGTTTTCCTGTTTCTTGGGCAATTTGACCTGCTACTAAACCTAACACACCGTTAGCCCATTGTGGATCTTCTAAAACTATGACATTGGTAGTTGATAAATCTAATTGGGAGATTTTTTTTAATACTTGATTTTGTACATCTTTCTGTAAAGATTTGCGTCGGGTATTCGCTAATTCTGTTTCTTCTGCTAGTTCTTGACAACGTTGTATATCACGACTGGTTAATAGTTCTACACAGAAACTAGCATCACCTTTAATCCTACTAACTGCGTTAATTCTAGGACCTAAACCAAAGGAAATATCTGTAGGGCGATCGCCACTTTTCTGGCATAATTCTAATAATCTACCTACCCCTGGTCGTCTTCTTTCAACAACAGGTTTTTTATAATCTGCTTGTAATCTTTCAATTCCTACTTGTGCTAAATAACGGCAATCTCCACTTAATTGCACCAAATCAGCAATTAATCCTACCGCTACTAAATCTAATAAATCTTCTAGGGGACGTTGGGGTACATCTGGCAAAGTTTCATATAATGCTTCCACTAATTTATAAGCAACTGCAACTCCAGAAAGATGAAATAATGGATGTTCTTTTGGTAAGTAACGAGGATTAATAATTGCAGTTACCGGAGGACGTTCAGCAGGTAAAGTATGATGATCTGTGACAATAATATCAATTCCTAATTTTTGGGCATAAATAATTTCATCAATATTTGTACTTCCCGTGTCACAAGTAACGATTAATGTACAACCTTGTTGGGCTAAATTATCAATTCCTACTAAATTTAAACCATGAGATTCTGTTAACCGATTAGGGATATAATAAGTTAATTGTTCATGTTGAATAAAAAATTGTCCTAAACCATCCCATAAAACCGCAGTTGAGGTAATACCATCTGCGTCAAAGTCTCCCCAAATCGCTATTTTTTCACCAGATATAGCCGCTTTTTTTAAACGGTTAACCGCCAAGTGCATCTCTTGTCCAAATTCAAAAGGACTTGCAGCTTGATAACTTTGGAAATTCACAAAACTGGCTAATTCTAATTCTGTTTTTATTCCTCTTTGCCATAATAATTGTGCAGCAAAAATACCACTTGATAAAGGTGTGTACTGTTTAACTGCTTGGATGAAGCACTCAGGAATTTGTTCTGTTTCTAATAAAATCCACTGCATTGAATTAATTTAAAATAGAGATTGGTGATTGGTGATTATATTTTGGATTTTGGATTTTGGATTTTGGATTGTATTTCATGAATCCAATCTAAAATCTAAAATTCTCCTGACTCCTGACTCCTGTACGGGCGTTCGCGAAGCGTGCTGGAAGCGTCAGCATTCGGGCGAACAATTATCAATTTGATGAAAAGGTTATTTTCCGAATGCTTCGCCCCTACTTCGCCCCTACGACTCCTGACTCCTCTCTTTATTCCTCATTAATCATTAAATCTGTTGATGATTCATTCACTAAGGGATTCATCGCTATTTCCCCAGGAATACCTTCGGATTTTCGAGAACGAATTGTAGTTCGTGTGCGCCTATAACCTGCCCTTTCTGCTTTTTGATGTTCATAATCTATTAGTCTGCCATAATATGGATGTTTACTCAAATTCATTGATAAGAAAATATGTTGGCGAATGTTACCAAAACCTTTTCTATTAAAAAATTTCACTGCTGGAGTATTTGTAGGATCAGTATCTACTAACATAAACCGCGCCCCATCTTCAATCATTCGCGCTACAACTTTATCAACTAATTTATCTGCAACTCCCTGACGTTGAAATTTAGGATTTACTCCTAACCACAAAATGTAACCATAGGTCCAAGATGCTTTACTAATTATTGTCCCTAAAATAAATCCTGCAAGTTCACTTTCTGTTTCCGCAACTAAGCAATATTCTGGATCTGTATTATAAAGTCCTATTACTTCCCATTCATCCCAGGTACGGTATAAATAAGGATATAAATCGCTGGTAAATAGTTCTTCACCTAAGTGGTAAACAGGTGCTATATCATCAATTCCTAATTCCCGAACATAAATTGTATCGTTTTCATCAAAGGTTTTCATAATTTTGTTAATTTTGTTAATTTTTTGATTTATTTGATTTAGATTTATTGGATTTATTGGATTTATTGGATTTATTTGGTTAATTTTTGCTATATTTCCTGTTCTCTGTTAAGAGTTCCCTGCTATAGTGCTACTTCTTCAATAATATCAAGATTAGGTAGATTATTAATTGCGGGTGCTACTAAAGTTTTTGAGTCATACCTCCGATCAGCAAAGCGATCGCACTGTTTAGTAAACTGACAAAAATTACAAGTTTTAGATTCTTCTACCTGCGGAAATGGTTTACCCTTTTCATAATCATCTAACCAATTTGTTAATTTATTTAATAATTGATGAAGTTGTTTTTCTGTCTGTTTGTGTTTTTGGGTTTCATAGTGAAAAGGAATATTGTTAGATCGGGATTTAGCCTGAACAAACCAGTAAGTCATAGATATATTTTCCAGCAAATAGTTGCTAGTTTCTGCTAAAACATACAGATAAAGTTTGGTTTGCCAATTCTTAGCTAAATCATTTCTTTTTTGTGGTTTTTGATATGTTTTCCAATCAAAGATATGTGCTTTTTCTTGATTTGCAATTAATAAATCATAAACTACTGTCACTAGGTAATTTTGTGTTTGCAAAGTTCGATAATGTTCACTTTCTCGGAAGGTTTGATTATTAATATCAGGTGTTAATATTTCTGGTGCAGTTTCTTTAAAATCTTTCATCCAAGTTTTCAATTTATCATCTGCTTCGAGAAAACTATTAATTGGTAAACCTATTTCTCTCTGCTGCATTAATAGGTGAAAACGACTACCTGCAATCTGATGTTCTTCTTGTTTGGGATCTGTCGGTGTCGTCAGTTTTTCTAAATAATTATACTGGAATTTACGCGGACAGGTTTCTAGTAAGTTGAGGTGTCCTTGCGAAAGTCTTAATAATTTACTATCAGTTGATGTTAATACCATTTTTGCATTTTCTGTTTTCATCAAATTACTTATTATCAATCTATCAATTTTTATTTTTTATTTTTAATTAGAGTCGCGCAACTTTTTATCTTTGGGTCGTTGACTTTTTCTCTGGGGCGCGGTACTATTCTAGTATAATGGAGTGTTGCTAAAATTTTTTAAAAACTTTACATCCCATTATATTGAAGATACTATATAGCCTACCACCCCCCTAGAAAAAAATCAATCCTCTCTCCTACGGATTTTTCTATATTTTTTTTGTTAAATTAAATACTTTTAAACCACCAATCACCAATTACCAATCACCAAAAAAAACAAAAGGTAAAAGAATAGTATAAACTCTTACCTTTTTGTATACCTGATGCTTATTTAATATTAGCCCGTGCATCCTTGACTGCCGCAATAAAAAATAAAACAGTCAGGGGAATGCTTAGAGCTAGAATAATGGTAGTAGTTTGGACACCAAAATCAGGTTGTCCAGAACTGAGTTCAAAAACAGAACCAACAGCAGCGATCGCTGTAAAACAAGACCCACCTAAAAATAAACCGCTTTTTGGAGTTAAATACACAACAAGACCACCCTATGCTACTGGTTTTACAGCTTGATACGAGAAGCCATTTTTAGATAGCTCCTGTGCTAAAGTCAAGGAATTATCTACACGATCTACAAAAACCACACCATTGAGGTGATCCATCTCGTGTAAAATACATCTTCCCAGTAAATCACCAGCTTTTAAGGTTTTGGGACGACCATATTCATCTTTATAAGCAATTTCTACAACTTTCGGGCGTTTGACATCCAAAAAAACTTTAGGAATACTTAAACAGCCCTCTTGAGCAATACAAAGCTCACTGCTAACCTGTTTAATCACAGGGTTAATTAATACCAATGGGGGTACTTCTGGTTTATCGGGTTCACAGTCGATGACAATTAGTTGTTTATTAATTCCAACTTGGGGTGCAGCTAAACCAATACCATCTTCGCTGTACATAGTTTGCAGCATATCCCGCACCAGTTGACGAAGTTCATCATCTATTTTTGTTACCCGCTTTGCAGGTTGACGGAGGGCGCGATCGCCTAAATAATGAAGCTTCAAAGGTGGATTTTTTAACTTTTTCTTCTCTACAGCAATATCAGAGGGCATGATTGTCTTGGCTTTATGATGAATGTCTGATTAATTTCATTCTATCGTTATTTGGTTGGTGATTGGTGACTGGGGACTGGGGACTGGGGACTG